>JBASYW010000304.1:0-8490 GCA_049277715.1 Dethiobacteria bacterium
GTTCTATGCGCTCCTGATCGTTCAGCAGTTCCATGGGGCATCCATAAAACTCGGCTAAAACATGACGGCCTAATGCGTTCATCATTATACCTCCTTGTAAAGAAAATTTGAATCGATCAAAACAACAAATTAAATTGTAACAAACTTCATGAAAATGTCAATAAAAATTGAATTAATTATTTTGTAAGGGAAAAAGCCCTTCCGGCAGGCGGTTCCGGTACAGATATGCCTGCGCAAACGCCCGTTTTTTCAGCTCTCAAAGCCAATCTCCTCCGGGATAACCTCCAGACCGACAATATGGCGCAAGAGCAGGATGGCATCACGTATATTCACATATCGGTCTTCGTTCAGATCGCCGGCATAAAGTTGAGAAGGTTTTAAATCAACCAAATCCACGACGTGCCGAAGCACAAGAATGGCATCATGAACATTGATCTGTTCGTCCATGGTAAGATCCCCCCGTTTTACTTCCAGACCTACAACCACCCCACATTTATCCGTAACCGGGCCCCCGTCAACCGCAACCCGGATAAATGTCTCTCCCGTACCGGCGGCCTTGACCTGTCCCTTCTCATCGATCACCGCAACGGCGGGGCAGTCCGAGCTCCAGATAAGCTCCCGGTAAAAAGCGCCGGCAGGGTATACGGCGGCTTCAAGGCCGGCATTGCCACCATGTTCGGGGAAATAAAGTATCTCTCCGTCGATCGACACCCGGCTGACCGCCGCCGACGGCAACTTGAGCGCATCGGCGATCCCGTCCGCCATGGCCTCCACCAGTTTCTTCCGGAAAGACGGATCTTTCAGCAATGCGATATCCTGCGCGTTATCAACAAAACCGTTCTCCACCAACATCGCCGGCATTCCTGTCTCCCGCAGAACATGGAAATCATCTCTCTTCATTCCGCGGTTTTTGCTCCCGGCATCCACCCATACTTTTTGAATATAAGGATGAATAATCCGGCGTATCTCTATCTCCTCCGTGGTAACGTCACCACTGTAGATAAAATCCTCATACCCCCTCACCTGACCATCAAAGGCATTGGAATGCAGGGAGAAGTAAAAATCGGCTCCCCATTCATTGGCCATCGCCGAACGCTCCCATAGGGCAACGGTCACATCTTCCCTGCGGGTAAGCATGATTTCGCAGCAATATAAACTCTTTAATCTGGCTTCCAATGCCAATGTCAGTGTAAGGTTAATGTCTTTCTCCATCATGTTGGAGTAGCCGACCGCTCCGGAATCCTTCCCCCCATGTCCCGGATCAAGAACAATTTTCTTGAGCCGGGCAGCGGCAGCCACCTGCCCGGTGGGCATACTTTCGTATGTGGCAGCTCCATCAGCGGCTGCCGTCTCCCCGGCATGGCATGGCAGACAGATAAAAATGATCATTAAAAAAAGAAAAAGGGCCGTCACACAGGATGCCTCACCCCTTGAATTCATCTTTGATGCCTCCTCCCCCCGGTACACTTCCTGTAAATTGCCGAATTGATGCCGTCGTTACCATGATGTCGTTACCATGATCCGGTTGCCTTGATTATTTAACAATCAGCAAGCATCAGCACCACTCCGGTTATACTTCCATCCATATCCCTCAAGGGCGAGAAATAAAGATGGATATCGATCATCCGGCCATCTCTCTTCCTGGCGCACGTCTTTACCGCGGTGGAATATTTCCCCTTGAGGGCTTCCTCGAACAATCTCTCAAATTCATCGCCCCCCAGATCAGGAAAGATCTGCCTGTAGCGGTCCGATTCCAGGCCCGCTTCCCACCCAAAAACACGTTCCGCATAGTCATTGCCGCTTATAACCTTCCCCTCTCGATCCAGAGAGATCACCGCCGCCGGCAGGGCATTGATAATCCCAACCACATTCTCGCTCTTTTCACGCAGCGTTTCTTCCTTTAAACTTCTCTCCGTAATATCCAGTCCAATTAAAAATACGCGGTCAATCTGTTCATCGGCATGTTTACCGATATTGTAAGACCACAGAATGAGCCGGCTTTCACCCTGTTTGGTAAGCATGGAGCTTTCGTGGTGAAAAGGAAAATCATTCACCTCAAGATTTTCAAAGAAAGCCTTGAATAGTTCCAGTTCATCCGGATTCAAAAAAATATTCCAGTAATACTTTCCGACCGTTTCTTTCGTGAGATAGCCGGAAATTCGCTCACATTCATGGTTAAGAAACATGATCTTCCCATGGCGATCAAGGATAATAATTATGCCGGAAAAATTATTGATGATTGATTTGTATAATTTCTCCTGATTTTGGAAGGAACAGGGTTTGGACATGCAACCATCTCCCTTATATTTATTTACTATATGCTACTTGGCCCTGGCCCGGTCCGGAACAGATATCCGTTTTCCGTATTTTCCACCTGCTTTTACCATGCTTTCAATGGACAAGTTCTCTTTACTTACTCCTTCTCCACGACACCCTTGACCACCATATCCAGCCTTTGGACAAGGTCTACTTCATAAGGATCGGGATGGGGGTGTTTCTCCCCCTCATAGAGCACTCTTACCACCGGCCGATAGGGATAACCCTCCGTATTGGCGATAACCAGGCCGCTTTCACCGGTACTCAGCTTGACATGAGTCCCCGTGGGATAAGCGGCAATAAATGAAAAAAACGTGGTCAGCATCTCGTGATTATATTTGGTGCCGCCATCCACGGACAGGATATTCAAGGCCTCATCCGGCCGGTAATATTTACGGTAGGGACGTTGTGAAGTTAAAGCATCGTATGTGTCAGCGATGGCCGCGATTTGAGCCAGCCAATGGATGTTTTCCCGTTTTACTCCTCGCGGATAACCTTGTCCCTGCAGGCGTTCATGATGCTGATAAATAATCATCGCGGCGCTATCGGAATACAGTGAGCTCTTTTTAAAAAGCTCGTAACCGTATTGAGGATGTTTCTTGATCAGTTCATACTCTTCTTTGGTAAGAGGGCCTTGCTTTCTTAAAATCCTTTCCGGAATCTTTACGTTGCCCAGATCATGGAGCAGAAAACCGATGGTATTCCTCTTGATAAGGCTTAAAGGATAGTCGAGCTTTATGGCCAGGATCAACGAAAGCAATGTTACGGTCAGACTATGATCAAACGTATAACTATCCGCTGACCGGATATCGGCCAGACTGATGATGAGATTCTCATTATCCAGCAGTTCATCAATCAGAGTGTCGATACCTTTGGATATTTTATCTTCAATAATGCAGAATCTCCGGGCTGAAGTCCTTCCCTTTGTTTCATTCATCATCTCCTTGATCAGAGCCCGAACTTCCAATCTGGTTCTTTCCGCAATAATATCTTCCCCGTCCACACCCTCCAGACGTTCATCATGGATATAAATCTGGCTGATACCGAGCTGCTGTAAATATTTTATGTAATGAGTTTTTATTACAGTTCCGGCGTTTAAAAGTTTCTGCCCCGAGGCCCCATAGACTGCCCGTGCTACGACCATGCCCGGGTGAACTTTAGTTAAATGAACCAGACGCACAGGTGATCATTCTCCTCTCTCGGCTGTCTTGGAAAGTATTTTGCCTGCCGACCAGATAACGGCATTATTTATTGAAGTAAAATAAAAACAATCGTATGCTCAGTACCATACTTTATTAATTACAGATAAATTAATAATTACCTTTAAAATAAAATAAAAAGGAAGAACGTTCATACAGCATATATTATGATAATATTAAAATATCATAATATGTTAGTCAAATGTTAATTTATGTTTAAAGGAGAAACCAATGCTAAAAAAAAGAATCTGGATCATCCCGTTGATCGTGGCAACCCTGTTATGTTTAACTTTCAAGTTTGATAACCTGCTCGACGCCCGGGGATCTTCTGATGAATTATATTTTACGATCTTGCATACCAATGATGAGCACTCCGCCCTCTTCCCCGCGCCGGCGGTTGATTTTCATCCCCGGAAAGAAAATCCGACACGGGGAGGCATCGCTCGTCTGGCCGGTGTGGTTAATCGGATCAGAGAGGAGAAAAAAGCAGACCATGAGCCCTTGTTGCTCCTGAGCGGAGGTGATTTTACGGCGGGCACCGTCTATAACTGGCTGACCTTTGAAGGATATGCTCCCGAACTCTCCCTCATGCAGCAGATTGGCTATGATGTGGTCACCCTCGGCAACCATGAATTTGATAACGGGCCGGATGTTCTGGCCGATTACTTCAAAGCCGCCGGTTACCCTGAAGCAGGCGGAAAAACCGCATTGCTGGCCACCAATATCCTCATTCCCGATAATCATCCTCTGAGCGGGATTGGGATCAAAAAGACGGAGATCAAAGAACTGGAAAACGGTCTCCGCCTGGGTTTTTTCAGCATCATCGGCGATGATGCCGTCTCCGTAATAGCCGACCGGGGCCCTCTGACCTTCGGCGATCGTTTCGAGGCTGCCCAAAAGGCTGTAAACCTCTTGAAAAATGAAGTTGACATTATCGTGGCCGTCAACCACGCCGGTATCGACGAAGATAAAGAACTGGCCTCCAGGGTTTCCGGTATCGATATAATCGTCGGCGGGCACAGCCATACGCAGATGGAGGAGCCGGAGATTATCAATGAGACAATCATCGTTCAGGCCGGCGATCTTTTTGAATACCTGGGCATGCTGGAGTTGGCTTACCATCCGGCTACGGGGAAAATCCGCTTCCGCAACCATGAATCCGCAACCCCCTACCTTATCGCTCTGGACAGCTCCGTCCCTCTTGACCCGGACGTATCGGCCGCGTTGGATCGCTACACCCGGCTGGCCGGGGAGATGCTGGGACGTCTTACCGGCGGCAAATTCAATGATATCTTTATGCCCGTGGCCATATCAAATTTTCCCCTGCCCAACAAACCGTATAATAAAGAGAACCAGATGGGCAATTTTGTGACCGATGCCATGCGCATTGTCGTGGAGCAGAAAACGGGGCAAAAAGTGGACTTTGCTTCTCAGGGAAGCGGGATCATCCGCAGCACGATAAAACCGGGGACGATGGATTATTCACGGGAACAGATCCTGCTTTATGATCTTATCGAGGCCATCGCGCTGGGCAGCGGCCCTGACGGGTGGCCGGGATTCCCGCTGGCTTCAGCCTACTTTACGGGAGAAGAGCTCTACCGCATCATGGAAATCTCGGCACTGGCCTCAGCGTTCTACGGAGACGGCTATTTTCTTCAGGCTTCGGGCTTGCGGCAAACCTATGATCCCGACCGCGCTGTTCTGTTCATGATTCCCGGCCTTAACTTCCCGTTCCCCTCCACCCGCGCGGTTTTAAAGGCGGAAAGATTCATCGGAGAAGGACGGCAGACCATCAATAGCCGTGATTACGTGCCGCTGGAACGCCGCGACCAGGAACTTTATCATGTCGTTTCCGACTATGTTCTTATATCAACCGCTATCTCCGAGGTCTCCCGGCAATTGCCGCAGCAGCTGGCGATCGAACCAAAGGATGCCCATGGAAACGTCGTGGAAAATCCGGAAAATCTTATCGTCCGTATTGATGGAGAAGAATTGAAATTATGGCAGGCGGTTCTGGAATACCTAAATGCACAACCGGTCGGTGCAGAGGGGCTTCCGGTGCTCGATGATTACTACAAAGATGTACAGGGAAGGATTGTTGCCGTTTCCGAAACCACCTTCCTGACCAAGATCCTTCTCTTTCTGAATGCCCTCTATATATTTTTACCGGCAGTGTATTATGTGTCGGCGGGCATAATTATCTTCGCCGCAGCCGTTATTTTATTGCGGCGCCGAAAACGGGGCTCCGCCCGCACCGCTATTTAAGACGGAAACACGTCTGCCCGGTTAGGGAAAGTATGGAAAGGAAGACGCCGGCCTGCATCAGGTTTACCGTTTCAAAGATTTCCACAATAATTTTCCGATCGCAATCAACAGTTCGGGGGGCATCTCTTCCGCGTTTCCTTCGCCTTCCCGTACCGCAAAACTGTTCATGAAGGGAATACCGACACCTTCATGATTGCCGATATAGCGCTCGCGGGCGATCTCACCCGAACAGAGACGGCGTTCCACCGTCTTGGGATTGAAAATACAGGAGATAAACTGCCCCCCAACCAGGTGAATCCTGCTCTTGAAGCCATCTAAATCCGTGTACTCTTCAACCTTCTGAACGGCGCAAATATTTACATAACCTCCGGCCCCATCGTTTTTACCGATAATCCGCCTTAATTTCAGGGGGACCATGACCAGATCCTTGTTGATCGGCAGGGGCACCCCCTGAGAAATTCCCAGATACTGACCGTAGTTATGACGCAAGGCCTCCAGATCAACCGCGAAAATACGGGCCAGCTTTCTGATAATCCATCGTGTGGTGCGCCGATCGGTAAAAGTAACTCCATCAAGAGTATGGATACGGGTTGCATTGCCCCCTTCTTCATCATAAAAGGGAACCAGGGCGGCGATCCGTTCCCGGTAATTTTCAACGTTCATCATCTTCACTCCTTTACCGTAATTTATTATATACGAACATATGTTCGGGGTAAAGGAATATATAATGCCGTTGTGACATCCAGCTGTCAGCACGATTGGAAGCCCGGCGATACAGGTTCAGCCGCCTTGAAAATCAAGCTCCGGGGGGCGTAAAACCACAACCGGAGATAGAACAAACTAAAGCCGGTAAACGGATAACAACGGGAGCGCCCCCTTTTCTGTCATCCAGAGGGAGCGGACGCGACCGAAGGATCTTAACCACTACAAGTACCTCCATCATCACCCGGAACGTAATCACCCCGGCACATTGTTCTCACGTTATTTTACTGGCCGTATCCCTCTACGTTGTACTCCCAAACCCCAACTTCATTCCCTTTTTATCTGTCATCCAAAGGGAGCGGACGCGACCGAAGGATCTTAACCACTACAAGTACCTCCATCATCACCCGGAACGTAATCACCCCGACCCATTGTTCTCACGTTATTTTACTGGCCGTATCCCTCTACGTTGTACTCCCAAACCCCGATTTCATTCCCTTTTTATCTGTCATCCAGAGGGAGCGGACGCGACCGAAGGATCTTAACCACTACAAGTACCTCCATCATCACCCGGAACGTAATCACCCCGGCCCAGTGTTCCGACGTTCTCTTAGTTGACAATCAGGCTTACCCCTTCTCCCGGTAACGGGCTTCTTCAAAATCCGCGGTCAGCCGGCGGAAAACCTCAAGTTCATGCTCATCGATACCGACTTCTTCCCCGATGCCGCAGAGTGATAACCGCTGCAGATATTCTCTGGGAGTCTCGCACCTCTGACGGGGAAGATGCCGGGAAAACAATCGTAACTGTCGGTAATACTGCCTCCTTACGGGATCGGCACCGATATGCTCCATGTAGTCCTGTACCCGGACGGGCAGATAGGCGCTCAGCCGCGATATAAGCCTCTTGAGCAGACGGCTTCCGAAAGCGGCAAGTGATGCAAAGAGGCCGGAGATTGCCTTTATGGAACGCCTCATTAAAGCCGGGATGGCCGGGGCTATAAAGATGAGCAGCAAGGCGGCCACTACTCCGGCAATGATAATAATAATGTAGATATGATCCGCCAGCCAATCTGCAAACGACTTCTGCGGACGGCCATCCGGACTTGCAGGCTGCTCCTTATCCGTCTCTGTGCGTGTGGCATTATCCTCATCCCCCGAAGAATTTGGCGGCGTTCTCTCTTCATCAGTTTCAACTTGTCCGCCGCCCGGGAGGGCAATTTCTATGTCGGCAGAACCTTCTCCGTTCTGCCGGGCCTCACCCTCGAACCTGATCCCCAGATGCTGCAGCAGGCCGACTACCTCTTCCGGTGACAAGGCGATCCCTTCCTCATCCCCGTAATCAGCCGACAACAACTCCGGGAAACCGGCCACTTCCTCAGGATGGATGGCCAGCTCATATCCTCCTCCGGGAGCGGTCGGTTCAAACGCAATCCAGCCTGCGCCGGGGAAATACAGCTCCGCCCAGGCATGACCGTTTGCGGAAGTAATAAAATAATATTCTTCGAAGTGCAATCCCGGCGAGAAGCCGACGGCCATCCTGGCCGGTATACCGGCGATCCTGGCCATCACCACCATCGCCCCCGCAAAATCATCACATTTTCCGCCGCGGGATACAAAAAGAAAATGGCGGATCGGATCATCTCCCGGCGGCGGCGGAGCAGGCTCATCCTCATACCGGTAATTTGTTTTTAAATATTCTTCCAGGGCGTTGGCCCGATCATAAGCATTATCAAACCCGGAAATAATATCGGTCGTCAGCGTAATTATCTCGTCAGGCAGATTATCCGGCAACTGCAGATACCGGTTCCGGATTTCACGGGGGTAGTCAGCCATGCAGGAGCTCAGGAATGCCGGTGTAACATCGGGAACAACGCAGGTCATCTCCACGCGCTCTCCGGGAACGAGCTTCTTCTTCAACGTGACCGTGCCCAGATCATCATACCGGAAACGTAATCCCGGCGGGGCATCAATCAGCTTTATAAAACCCGGGTAAATGAGCGTGGAGCTC
>JBASYW010000305.1:0-9448 GCA_049277715.1 Dethiobacteria bacterium
CGGTGTATTGCTCGCCAACCTTCTTTTTCTACCTATGGCCACAAAGCTGGAGATTTACAGCAGCCAGGAGATCAAGCGCAAGGAGGCGATTATAGAATCGCTGTTGGCTTTACAGAGCGGTATTAACCCGCGCTTGTTGCAGGAACAGCTCAAGGCCTATCTCTCCCCGGCAGAAAAAGAAGAGGTGGAAAGAGAGGCAGAGCAGGGACGGCAAGTGATGGAAGAGGAAGAAGAAGTGATGCTAAATGTCTGATAATTATCGACGTAAGAAGAAAAAAAATCAAATCAAGACCGATCACTGGATGATAACTTATTCAGATATGGTTACGCTTCTCCTGACCTTTTTTGTTCTCCTGTATTCCATGTCAGCGATCGATATTGGCCGTTTTCAGAAAATAATGAATTCGATCCAACTTTCTTTTCTGGGTTATACCGGCGTTCTGGAGAAGACTTCCGAGCTTGAGGATCTTGAAGAAATTGACAACCTTCAGCCGGGTGAAATACCGGAGAACCTGAGTGCCGAAGAAATGGTTATGCTGGAGAAGGTCAGGCAGGCGGAAGAGATCATGGTGAAAGTAGAGGAGTTTTTAAATGAGGCCGCCCTGGATGAAGGTGTAGAGGTGCGCATCGAGGAGAGGGGCGTGGTGATGGAGTTGCCGGATAAGATATTTTTTGAGATCGGGCAGGCGGATTTAAAGCCGGAGGCACGGATGGTGCTGGATAAGCTTGCGGATTTATTTCAGGGCCTGGACAACCGGGTTATTATTGAGGGACATACTTGCGATCTTCCCATCAGAACCGAGAGATTTCCCAGCAACTGGGAGCTTTCTGTGGGACGATCGGTTGCCGTTACCCGTTATCTGGTGGATCAGCAGGGGCTTTCTCCGGAGAGGTTTATCGCTACCGGGTACGGCGAATACCAACCATTGGTGCCCAATGATTCTCCAACGAACAGGGCTAAAAACCGTAGGGTTACCGTTGTGATTTCTATATTTTAATCTCTGAAAAAATGAGGCAGGTGAAATCATTTATGACAGGTGAGCAACAAAGTACAGGCAATTTAAAGTTGGTATTGATAATCGTCATCGTATTGTTGATAGGAATTATTCTGGTAGGCGGATTTTTCTTGCTTGCCCGCGGGGGCAGCCTTGATGGTGTTCTGAATGATCCGATCAAGGATGTGAAACCCCGCTTTGAAGTGATTCTACAGGAATTTCAGGTTAATCTGACTGATGCGGGCGGCCGGCGCTATCTGAGAACGCAAATTATTCTGGGGTGTGATGATAGCAAGGTGCAAAAAGAACTTAGTCAGCGTAATAACGAGATCAGGTCGGAACTCATAGAGCTGCTGCGGAACAAATCAGTTGAAGATCTGCACGAACCGGGCGGTCAAGAGGCGCTCAGGGAGGAGATCATAGAGACCCTGAACGATATGTTGATTACGGGAGAGATCAAGACGCTTTATTTTAGTGAGTTTATTATTCAGTAGCAATGTCAGAGGGGGAACAGCGATGGTTGCCGGTAATGATTACGGTCAGAAGGATGACCTCAAAAAAAATAACGGGAATGTATCCGCGGGAAAGACTCCGAGAGGGGAGGGGATGCCCGAAAACGGTATCCGTCCAAGACATCTGGTTGAAAAGGTGGAGTTTACCCCTGTTCCGGAAGACCATGCAGAGGGTGAGAGATACGGTATAGATGTTTTTAATACCGTAAAATTAAAGGTTAGCGGCGAGCTGGGCAAGACCTCGGTCAAGGTCCGGGATTTTATCAACCTCGATAAGGGGTCGATGTTGAAGCTTGATCGTCTGGCGGATGAAAATCTGACTTTGCTGGTTAATGATGCCCCCTTTGCATATGGAGAAATTGTGGTTATCAACGATCGTTATGGCGTACGGATTACGGCTTTTTTGGATCATGATCCCCGGGAAAATGTCTAAGAAAAAGTAGAAGGGGCCAAGATGGACTGGGATACTATTCAGATATTTTTAAGAAATATTTCCGCTTTTCTTGTTGTTATTCTGTTGGCTTATATAACGCTCCGGTATGGTTTGGGGATATTTAACCGGAGGTTTAACCAAGGGGTTATCAAGGTTGTGGAGAGGGTGATACTCGATTCCCGAAGAGGGTGCGTTTTGTATCTGGTGCAGATCGGAAGCAATTGTTACCTTATCGGGACATCTCAGGGAAGTGTTAACCTCATCAAGGAGTTGTCCTCGGAAGCTATTGAAGAAGCGAGGGATGAATGTATTTTAAGCAATGATTCTACTGAGAAGATCTCCTTCCCGGAATTATTCAAAAATTTTAAGAGAGATAAAAAGTAACAATCGGGTTATTAGGAGGTAAACCGGGATTGCAGATATCTGGCGGCAAGAGAATAATCCATATAGTAACGGTACTGTTAATAGCACTTATTGTCTTTTTTATTGCAGGTTGGGGAGACAATGATGTCTGCGCCCAACCCGTGCAGATACCGGAGGTCGAGTTTCGTATAGGAGGGAATGAGGAAGAAGATCCGGGAGAGCTGGTTGGTATTTTACAGTTATTGCTGATTATGGCGCTCCTGAGTTTGGCACCGGCCTTTATCGTCTTGATGACGTCTTTTACCCGCATTGTAGTGGTGATGGGTTTTGTACGCAATGCGCTGGCCACCCAACAGATTCCTCCCAACCAGGTTCTTGTCGGCTTGGCCCTTTTTTTAACATTTTTCATCATGTATCCTGTATTTGGGGAGGTAAACGAGCAGGCCATCCAGCCCTATCTGGAAGGGGAGATAACCCAGGAGGAGGCATTCAGGGAAGGGGCACTTCCGGTGCGGGAATTTATGTTTTCTCATACACGTGAAAAAGATCTGGCGTTATTTGTTGATATTTCCAAGATGGACGCCCCCACAGATGAAGATGACGTGCCCTTGCACGTTCTGGTACCTGCTTTTGTAATTAGCGAGCTTAAAACGGCATTTGAGATGGGGTTCTGGATATATGTGCCGTTTTTGATAATCGATATGGTGGTAGCTACCGTCTTGATGTCCATGGGGATGATGATGCTGCCGCCTGTAGTCATCTCCATGCCGTTTAAAATTTTACTGTTCCTGTTGGTGGATGGCTGGCATCTCGTTACCAAATCAGTGGTGGAGAGCTTTTTATAATATTAAGGGTGTGAATAATCAAGATGACTCCTGAATCTGTCTTGCAGGTTGGCCGGGAAGCGATCATGGTAATTTTATTTATGGCTGTGCCGGTAGTAGGCGTTGGGCTTATCGTTGGTTTAACGGTCAGTATCTTTCAAGCCACAACTCAAATTTCGGAACCGACGCTTGCTTTTATCCCTAAAATTATCTCGGTTTTTCTGGCCATTATGCTATTTAGCGGATGGTTGATGAATACGATTGTGGATTTTACGCTGAGGTTGTGGGGAGAGGGTCTGGGGCATTTGTAAGATATTATATCATGCCCACTGGAGTCTGGAGTCAAAGTAAGGTGGCCGGGAGGCGGGCCTGATCCGGGTGTGATGCAGAAAGGGGCGTAATGATCTTGGCCTTCGACCCATTAAACATAGAGATTTGGTCGGCATTTCTCCTGATTTTTGCCAGGATGGCGGCGATGGTTTTTATGTTCCCCTTTTTCCGCTACAGGGGAGTGCCGGTGTTGCTACGGGTATGGATTGCGATTATAATATCTTTTTTATTATTCATGAGTCTGGGAGAGGATCTGAATACTTATTCTCCCGGCATGATTAACATGGCTATGGCCTTTATTTCCGAGGTTCTGATCGGGCTGGCGCTGGGCTTTCTGATTATGTTGTTTTTTTCGATCTTTACCATGTCGGGAGAGCTGGTTTCCAGACAGGCCGGGCTAATGTTTTCAAGGGTTTTTGACCCTACCTTTGAGAATCAGGTCAATGTTCTAGGCCAGTTTTACTCGATAATCGCTCTGGTCTTCTACCTGACCATAAACGGACACCATCTGTTGCTCAAGGCTCTGGCGGAAAGCTTCAGATTGATACCTTTGGGGGTAGGGCTGTTTGTTCCTGAATTGACGGGAGGGGTGGTGCGTCTATCAGCGGATGTCCTGTTGATCTCTTTTCAGATCAGCGCACCGATTATCTTTATTTTACTTACGGTCAACATCGCGTTAGGACTGGTGGCCAAGACGGTGCCACAGGTTCATATATTTATGGAGGCGCTTCCGTTCAAGATTCTGCTGACGATGATTCTTATTGCATTGCTCCTGCCTTTTTTGGGAACGCTGTTCCCATCGTTGTTGGAGTGGTTCCTGGGTATTTTCTATAAAGTGATGCAGGGGTGGTCATGAGATGACCGATGAGTTCCGGCGGTGGGATTTACAGCTGTTTGCGGAGATGGACGGGGAGAGGACCGAGGAGCCTACATATAAGCGGAGAGCCGATGCGCGGAAAAAAGGCCATGTCAACCGGAGCATGGAGATAAATAACGCCGCCAGTATCCTCGGGATCATGTTCCTGCTGTTCTTGTTGGGCGGGATGATCTATGATGGTTTTAGAGTTATGTTTTCCATGTTCTTTGAAACACTGCTTTTACAGCCGGTAAGCGAGATGGATATATTTTTTGTTTCCAGAGAAGTTGCCACACACTATTTTAGATTGACCGGGCCGGTCCTTCTGGTAGCGGTGGTGGTGGGGTTTGCGGCGAGTGTGCTGCAGACAGGCTTCCTGTTTACATCGGAACCTCTCCAGCCCAAATTGGAAAACATCAATCCTATTGAGGGAGCCAAGAAGATATTTTCAAGAAGGGCACTGTTTGATCTTTTAAAAACTATTCTTAAGATCGCGATTATCGGCGGAGTAACGTATGTGTTTTTAAAGGGCCGGTTACGGCAATTACTGGTTCTGATTAATCAGGATATCAACGTGAGCTCATCGATTTTATGGAAGACGATGACCATGCTTGGCCTGACGGTGGGGCTTGTATATATAGCGCTTGCCGTGATCGATTTTATTTACCAGCGTTATGAGTATGAAAAGAAGCTGAAGATGACCCGTCGGGAAGTAAAGGATGAACGCAAACAGCTGGAAGGTGATCCGCTGGTAAGGAGCAGGATAAGAAGGCAGCAGATGGCCATAGCGCGTCAGCGGATGATGCAGGATGTACCTACCGCTGATGTGGTGATCACCAACCCGACCCGGATTGCGGTGGCACTCAAGTATGATCAGGAAGAGAACGATGCGCCGGTTTTAGTAGCCAAGGGCGTGGAGATAGTAGCGAAGAAGATCAGAGAGATTGCGGAAGAAAATGATGTGCCGGTTGTGGAGAATCCGCCCGTCGCCCAAATAATCTGGAGGCAGACCGAGATCGGGCAGGAGATACCGGTGGAGCTGTACCAGGCGGTGGCGGAGATTCTGGCCGCGGTTTACCGGCTCAAGGAAAAACAGGTCGTTTAGTCGTTTAATGTTTATACGGGAGGTTTATAGATGCAATCACCAAATATGAGGGCGGGGAATTCTCCCTGGAGGCTGCTTTTAAACAGCACCGACATCCTGGCGGCGGTCGCGTTTATCTTTATCGTGGCCATCATTATCATCCCCATCTCACCGTCGATGTTGGATATATTGTTGACCGTCAATATCGCCTTTGCCCTGATCATATTGCTGATCACACTTTTTACCAGCGAGGTACGCCAGCTGAATGTTTTTCCGGCGGTATTATTGATGACCACGTTGTTCAGGTTGGCACTCAATATATCATCGACACGTCTTATCCTTACGGATGCTGCAGCCGGTAAAATCATTGCCGCATTCGGGGAGGTTGTGGTCAGAGGTAACTATGTGGTAGGTTTTATTATCTTTCTGATCATCACCTTGGTACAGTTTATCGTTATTACCAATGGTGCGGGCCGGATTGCCGAGGTGGCGGCCAGGTTTTCACTCGATGCGATGCCGGGGCGCCAGATGAGTATCGATGCCGACTTCAATGCCGGCTTGATCGATGAGGAGACCGCCCGTCAGAAGAGAATTGATCTTCAGAAAGAGAACGATTTTTACGGTTCGATGGATGGTGCCAGCAAGTTTGTCCGTGGAGATGCGATCGCCGGCGTGGTAATCGTGCTCATCAATATTATCGGTGGATTGGCAATAGGGATGCTCCAGAAAGGGATGACTTTTGGCGAAGCAACGCATATTTATACGATCCTGACCGTCGGTGACGGACTGGTGGCACAGATACCGGCGCTCCTGATATCCACCTCTGCGGGGATGCTGGTTGCACGTTCGACGGCCGATGCGTCATTCGGCGAGGAACTGTCGGAACAGATCTTTTCATTCCCCAGAGTAATTCTGGTGGCCGCAGTTCTCCTGCTCTTTCTGGGGTTGGTGCCCGGTCTTCCGGCTTGGCCATTTCTGATTTTAGGGGCGGCTTGCGGTGCGCTGGGGGTTACCCTGCTGAGGGAGAACAAACAGAAACTTCTGCTGGAAGAAGAGCGGAAGATGAGAGAGGCAGCGGAGGTCGTTCCACCCGAACTTGAAGATATGAGCTCGATCATAAAAGTGGAGGTTATGGAGATTGAGATCGGTTATAATCTGGTCACGCTAACCGATGCAGACAACGGAGGGAATCTGCTGGAGCGGATTACGGCTGCGCGGCGCAGGTCTGTGTCGGAGTTAGGCTTTATTATCCAGCCCATACGGATCAGAGACAACCTGCAGCTTCAACCCAACGAATATCGCATCAAGCTCAAGGGCAACGAGGTTGGTCGTGGAGAAATCAGGCCGGGATTATTTCTGGCGTTGAATCCGGACGGAGAGATTCCTGAAGAACTTGAAGGGATCGTCACCCATGAACCGACGTTCAATCTTCCTGCCCTCTGGATTACGGAGGAACTTAAAGAGCGGGCCGAAAGTATGGGGTGCACGGTTGTCGATTCCGTTACGGTGATGATCACTCATCTGACCGAGATTATCAGGAATAATGCTTATGAACTGGTAAGCAGGCAGACCGTTAAAGAGATGCTGGAGAAGATCAAGGAGAGCAATCCTGCGGTGATTGAGGAGCTGGTTCCCGAGGTGTTGTCCATGGGCGATATCCAGAAGGTATTCCAGAATCTGCTCCGGGAGAAGATCCCTCTGCACGACCTGGTTACCATACTGGAAACGCTTGCCGATCAGGGCAAACTAACCAAAGACCCGGCCGTCCTTACCGAAGCGGCAAGGCAGGGGCTTTCCCGGACGATAACCAACATGTATACGGGGGGGACGGGTATCTTGAAAGTGATTACGCTTGATCCTGTCCTGGAAAAGGAGATTGCCGATTCTTTACAGGTAACTTCGCTGGGCAGTTTTCCGGTTCTTGATCCGTTAAAAACCCAGAAAATAATAGAGGGGATCACCAACTTGACAGGGAAATTAAAGGATAGAGGGATTTCTCCGGTGATCCTTACTTCACCGCGCATAAGGTTCCCGCTAAGACAGATGCTGGAGAGGTTTATACCTCATCTGCCGGTTCTGTCTATCAGCGAGATTCTACCCGAGATCAAGGTCGAAGCTGTGGGGGTGATTGTCATTGAAAATTAGAAAATATTATGCCCGGGATCTTCAGGAAGGGATGCATATCATAAAAAAAGATCTGGGTTCGGAAGCCATCATCCTGCATACCCGTAAAGTAAGGCAGCCGGGGATCAAAGGGTTCTTTTCGCCCAAGCAGATGGAGATCGTGGCGGCTCTCGATTCCCGTAAACCGATTATCACTCCCCCTGATAATAATGGGGGCAGGTACGGTTTCAACGCCAATAATCGTCTCTATCAGGAGCTCAATGAATTAAAGGGCATGGTGCACAAGCTGGTTTTGCAGAATGCACAGGCTTTCAGTGACGGCCAGGAAGATGAGAGTGTCCTGTATTGGAAAAAAAGGCTGGAAGATCATGATCTGGATCCATCCCTCATCTTTGAGTTGTTTGAGGAGGTAAAAGCAAATCTGGAAGGAGAGGTCAAGCTAAACAAAGAGATTTTGGGGATGATCCTGCAGAAGAAGATTGCTCAAAAAACAAAATGTGTGGAAGAGAAAGCGTTCCGCCATCAGATATTTATCGGGCCTACCGGTGTGGGAAAGACCACCACGCTGGCCAAGGTGGCGGCCCGGTATTCGATTTACCAGAATGAGAATGTAGGGCTCATTACCATTGATCATTATCGTATCGGTGCCGTTGAACAGCTGCGCACTTATGCGGATATTGTGGATCTGCCGCTGGAGGTAGTCATGGCTCCCGATGATCTGGACGGAGCCAAGAAACGTCTTGAGGGCTGTGACCGTATTCTGGTGGATACAGCCGGCAGAGGCACGGGTAATACAATGCAGATAAAGGAACTGGCTACCTATCTGAATGCGTTCTCGCCCGCGGAAATATTTCTGGTTATCAGCGCCATGACCAGATGGCAGGATATCCGGCAGATTGTTGATAGTTTCAGGCAGCTCAAGTTTAATCGTCTGATCGTGACCAAACTGGATGAGACGAAGGCTGCAGGAGCTATTCTCAACGGGATATATGTATCGGGCTTGCCGCTGGTGTATATTACCGACGGGCAAAACGTTCCGGATGATTTACAGGTTGCCAGAGAGGTTGATATACCGGCCCTTTATTTAAAGGGGGAAGATTAATGGCTGATCAGGCCGAACGCTTAAGACAGATATCACGTCAGAGTGGGATTGCCGCGGCCGGCACAGGTGATCGGAAACCCTGCCGGGTAGTGGCGGTCTCCAGCGGGAAAGGGGGCGTGGGCAAGACCAACCTGGTGGTCAATCTGTCTCTGGTGTTGATCCAGTGGAATTACGAGGTTGTAATCATCGATGCCGACTTGGGGTTGGCAAATGTTGATGTATTGATAAATGCCATACCCAGGTATTCACTGGCGGATGTGATTAACGGAACCAAAGAAATTCAGGATATCATCGTTTACGGTCCGCAAAAATTAAAAGTAGTTCCGGGTGGATCGGGGTTTATGAATCTGGCTAATCTTGATCATGAGAACCGGAACCGGTTGATCGATCGTTTCAGGGCGCTTGAATATGAAGGGAACTTTATGTTTATCGATACCGGGGCCGGCATCTCCCGTAATGTGTTAAGTTTTATTGCCGCCGCCGATGAATTTATCATCATTACCACGCCTGAACCGACGGCGCTAACCGATGCTTACGGGATGATCAAGGTGGTTACGGAAAACAATTACAAGCGCAGGGTTAATGTCGTAGTCAATCTTATCCGTGATATCCATCAGGGGCAGGAGATATTTGATCGTCTGGAAAGAGTTTCGCGGCGTTACCTTCCCCATGCCGAGCTCAATTATCTGGGGGGTATTCTGTATGATCCGGTTGTCTCCCGATCGGTAGAGGAATGCAGGCCGTTTGTGCTTGGTTTTCCAAAAAGCGGTGCGTCCCAGTCGGTGGGCAAAATTGCCAAGCGTTTTATACAACAAGATAAATCCA
>JBASYW010000306.1:0-7644 GCA_049277715.1 Dethiobacteria bacterium
GCTTCCTCCGTATTCATTATCCCCAGCTGTTCCCCTTCAACCCCAATCAGTCGAACCTCTCTGGCTCTAATCTGTTCATTAACCAACAGATTCTTGCTAATTATCTCTCACCTCCGCAATATTTTAAAAATAAAAAAGAGCAGTATAGACCTCTGCTCTTCTAAAATTAACCATAATATCTGGCATCATTTACCCTGGCAACTATGCCAAACTGCACGTCCCAAGGTGAGAAGCAGGGCTTCTACTTTCAATATACTCTTGACGAAAACAATATTACCAAATAAGAACGAAGATGTCAATCATAAAACTATGGTCGGCCCTCTTTGTAATATATTTCCCTCAGATATTGGGTTTTCCTATGGTTATGGTCTTTTTAGGAAATACGTCAGTTCCGGATAGCAATTATGACGGATGGGCACAACCGGGGTGGAGAAAATGATTTAAATACTGTTGACATATACAGTCGCACTGTATATACTTAGACTAAACAGCTTGACTGTATACAAGAGGGAGGATAGAAATGAACAGGAATAAATTTTTACCGTTGACGGAAACCACTTATTACATCTTGCTGGCCCTGCTGGAGCCATCCCATGGCTATGCAGTTATGCAGAAGATAGAGAAGTTAAGCGAAGGTCAGGTAAGGATAGCTGCAGGCACCTTGTACGGAGCCTTTGAGAACCTGGCCGGACAAAAATTGATTACCCCGGTAGAAAGTAATGACCCCCGCCGGAAAACCTACAAAACCACCGCTCAGGGGAAGAAAATACTAATGCAGGACTGCAAGCGCATGGAACACATGATTGCACTGTCCAAGGATATGATCAAGGAGGGAACACTATGATTAACAGGCAAAAATTATTTCATGATTTTGATAAAGAAGAAAGATGGCTGGCTTCAATGGCTGGACAGGGATACGAATTTGTCTCTAAAAACTGTCTAGGCGTCTATCGTTTCCGTAATTCTAAACCCAAGGATACTGTTATCCGGATTGACTACCGTAATTTTAAACATGAGGCAGACTTTGCTGACTACAAGGTCTTGTTTGAGGACAGCGGTTGGAAACATATTGCAGGCAGTAAAAATTCGGGAGCACAGTACTTCAAAAGGCTCAGTAACAGCGCCGATGATGACATCTTTTCTGACCAAGCTTCAAAGGCCGGACGTTACCGGAGATTATCCCACATGTATTTCTCGCTGGCTGCCGTGTTCCTGCCATTGCTGGCCGGTCTACTGGCTAGCGGCGCCATTAATATTCAGGCTTTTCTAAATCCCAAACTGCTTTACCAGACTCCGGGGCTGTGGGAAAAGACAGCCGCAGATTTTTGGAGGGCCTTTCTCTTTGAAACACCATTTGCGGTGTTGAGGGGGCTTGCCTTCCTGGCGTTTCCGGCAATGGTTGCTTTTTCCCTGTTTTATGCCATTCGTGCCGATATCATTTACAAGAAAAGTGCCAGTGATTAAATTTGGGTTTCCGTAGCTTATATTCAAATTTATCAATTATTGCCTCAGAAGACAGGCGGCTTTAAAGGGTTAAGGTTTTTTTGGGGGGGTACTGCAATGGCCTTCTTTCTATCTGCAAAAACAGGGAATTTCACTTTACAGTTTCCAGGTATCCTACTTTGCAATTCCCGGTATTTCTAGTTTACAACAAACTGACGAAGCCGCGGACCACCTGACTTCTCTAACTGGTTATCCGGAATCCTGCATAACCCATCAGTAAACCGGACTTGAAACAGATTCCCTCACGTCTGCTTTCGTACGGTTAGAGTGCCAATCCGAGCAAGAGAAGGTTATTTTTCAAAGAAAAATTACCCTTTAACCTTAACCCACTTCCTTGAACTTATTAAAGCGTATTTCCAGCCTTTCGCGATCGGGCCAGTTAGGCCTGTTGTCGGGAAGGATAATTTTCTGTTCATGCATCTGCTGAATACCATGCCTTAGCATCGGGCCATCTAATTCTTGCAAAATATCTTCTCGAACAATAATCTGGTAATCTGGATTTACACCGATAAAATTACTATCAAAAGCTGCGTGATGGATCTTGCATAATGACAGGCCGTTAGGGATAATTGGCTCCCCGCCTTCTTCTTTATCCGGGATGATATGAGCGGCATCTAATAGCTGTGGATGGCGTAGCCGGCAAAAAGCACACTGCTCCTGGTAGGCAGTTAAAACGCGTGCCCGGAAGACTCTCTGGTGAAGCCTGGCTATTGCCTGGTTGGTAACGTATCTGCGCCGATAGTCAGCGGTTTTTTTGAATCCATATAAAGCTTCTCCAAGTTTGCTTTCTCTGTAATTCTCTACCAGGCTTTTTTCATCTATGAGGACACGAAAAGTCAATGCCAGGGGTAAGTCTTCCACGATAAAAACAGGCCATTCAGCCAGATATTTACCTGGCTCTACACCCAAAAAGTAGACTAAAGGTATGTTTCTGCCCATCACTTCGCGTAAGCCAGCATTATCCCGGTGATTGGGATCAGTGCCTCGATAACGATACTCCAGTAATCCTTTCATTAAAATAGTGTCTTTATAAGGACCATTTACGATAGTGGTTATTGACAGAGGCAGTTCAAGTACTTTCGGCTTCCAAATACCCTGTGGCCCCACTAAGGTGATGCGCTGACCGTTGAAGAAGAAACCTTGTTCAAGGATGGCTCGCGGGAGCAAATCACCATGCAATAGTACTTGTTCTTCAAGCCATTTGAATGCGGCCATTCTAATCTGAATATCCATATATTATCATTATCCTCTTATCCTCGTATTTCAAGCTGTGTATTACCGAATAAGACAACTCCCGAAGGAAGGGATGATCATGTCAAGACACTGTTTCCCAATATTCGCATCGTTTTTTGCATTATTTACTTTAAACACATCCCCGGTTATTTCCATAGTTACCCATATATTTGTTATAGGAAAATAAGCAGCCAAAATCAAATTTAATTAATTGGTGAAGCGGTAGCCGTAGTTATAGGTGATGCAAAGTGATACGTTATGGCTGCAGTTTGACGGCCATGATCAGGCCAAATACCACACACCAAAGATTGATCAAACCATTGAGTAGCAGCTCCACGGGAGAAATCGCATAGATCCCGTTTTGGATATTAAAACTAAAATCCAATATGCCTAGAAATAGAAGGCTGCCCGAGCATACAAGCCCTATCCGCCTGCCGGGAGACCTCCCCTTTAATATCAGGATGCCGGCAAAGATAAGAGCGATGGCGAGTATTATGTCTGGCAATGGGAAAGAGTGCTCATATTCAAAATATCCCGGTGGCGGTTCTGCGGGTGCAAGCTCAACGGTGAAAAAACCTATCCAAAAAAGAAGAAGCCCAACCCCGGTAATGATGGCCAAGACAGATATCCAGCTATTTTTTGTATTATTCATCTTTGTTCTCTCCTCCCTCCACAATATTATATTTTCTTTGATAGGCGGTTTTTTTCTTCTGCGCGCTTTTTTCGAGAATGGGCCATAATTTGATGACCCCCTTTGGCGCACACATCAATATTTTCGATAAGAAACCTGAGGAATAGGGCACATACTGCTCAAGCTTCCGGGCGGTAATCGCCCGCAGTACCGCTCGAGCAACATCCTCCGGCTTCTGCGGTGTACTTAGAAACGTAAGCGGCGATCCGCCATGGGCCGCTTCAAAGCGAAGCATCGGCGTATCCGTGGAATCGGGGAAGATAGTCGATACAGCTATGTTGTGTTCTTCAAGTTCAAGCGCTAGGGTAAGATTAAATCCACGCAGGGCAAACTTCGTGGCAGTATATATTGAACTGAACGTCTCGGGCACGATGCCCGCCATCGAGGATATGGTCACGATATTTCCGCCGCCATTCTTTATGAGCGCAGGAAGAACTTCATAGGTAACGTTAATTGTCCCTATCAGGTTGATGTTTATCTGCTTTTCGATATCATCATATTTACTGTCCTCGAAACGCGCAGGGATAATTATACCTGCATTATTGACCAAGATGTCAATTTTATTAAATTTCTTTTGTGCCCGGGCAACGAGCTCAACAATATCTTCTCGTTTCGTAATATCACATTTAACCGTCAGCAGCGATGAAGAAAGCCCCTTTGTGGCCCTCTCCAGTTTGGGAAGGTCAATATCCGCCAGCACCAGGTTTGCACCCTGACGGCCCAGCAAAGCTGCCGTTGCCATGCCGATGCCCCCGGCCGCCCCGGTAATAATAACGGTTTTACCATGTAATTTTCCTGCCTTCATCATCTACCCTCCGTATCTGCGGCATGCAATCTCTTCTGCACTTTTTTTATCTGCGCATTCAGCACTGCATCAACTAACGTCGGTAAAAAACGTTTGAGCAACCATGTATATTTCCCTTCAAACCCGGGGATGATTATACACCTGCCTCTTTTTACACCATCGATCAGCTGACGGGCCACCTCATCAGGGGACATCAGTTTTGCCCCTTTGGAAGCCTCCTTTGTTTCTTCCGGTTTGGTCTTGTTTTCAATGGCAAAACCGGGTGTATCAGTATCCGGTGGACAGAGGACCGCCACTTTGATGCCATAACTCCGAAGTTCACTCCGGAGCGCTTCAGAAAATCCGATCACCCCGAATTTCGAGGCGCAATAGGCGGTATAACCGAAAATACCTATAAACCCTGCCAACGAAGAAACATTGACGATATATCCTCCTCCCCTCATTTTCATCGCCGGAACAAGTGCAGCGATTGTATTCCAGATTCCATATAGATTGGTCTTCATCGTCTTATCAAACTGTTCATAGCTGATCTCTTCAAAGTATTGCGGATACGCTCTGCCGGCACAGTTAATCAACAGATCGGGGGGCCCGAATTTGTCCACTGCTCCTGACATCACCTTGAGCACATCTTTGTAATTACCGACATCAACTTGCATTGAAGTCACCTGTTGCGCCTCAAAAACACAGTGCTGCCCGATCTCTGCCACCGATGCTTTCAGACGTTCTTCCGTCCGTGCAAATATCAGAACATTTGCACCCCGGGCCGCCAACTGCTTCGCCGTCGACAGTCCGATACCGCTTGAACCTCCGGTAATATAAGCGTTTTTACCTTTAAAATCTGCCGCCATGCCCTCCCTCCATTCTCCTCGATCAGATTAATTTGGATACAGATTGCCTTGAGGCAAGTCATTTTGGGGATAAAACTTCCCAACTCCGGTGATTGATTTTAGTTGATACAAAGAACAAATCACAGTGATCAGAGGGTCTTCTCTGCAAAAGAATTGAAGTAGCTTAATGAATAGAACTATTTGCTTTGTTTCTGCAAGATATCTAAGTTGAGGTCTGAATAATGGTCAGCTTTACCTAAGATTGCGCCTCCATGTTTTTTCCTAATAAATCAACGGCATTATTGTGATGATGGCCCATTTCCCGCAGTTTGAATTTCTGTACCTTGCCGTTGGCCGTTACGGGAAAAGCATCTATAAATTTGATATGGGCCGGTATTTTATATTGTGCTATCTTCCCCTCGCAGAACTCTAATATTTCTTTCTCGGTAACTGCGGCTCCCTCTTTTAACCGGATAAACGCCATCACTTCTTCCCCGTATTTGGCACTGGGTACGCCCACCACCTGTACATCCTTTATCTGGGGGTGGGTATGCAAAAATTCTTCTACCTCTCGCGGATAGATGTTTTCCCCGCCCCGGATAATCATATCATTGATCCGGCCGGTGACGCACAGGTAACCGGCTTCGTCCATGATGCCCAGATCGCCGGTATGCAACCAGCCCTCCCCATCGATTGCGGCGGCTGTTGCCTCGGGCATCTTATAATAGCCCCTCATCACATTGTAACCGCGGGCACAGATTTCTCCTCGCATGCCGGGAGGCAATTCCTCGCCGGTTTCTGTATCCACAATCTTTACTTCCACCCCTCCCAAAGCTTTACCTACCGTAGCCACTCGCACATCCAAAGGGTCATAGGTCCTGGTCATGGTAATGCCGGGAGCCGATTCGGTCTGGCCATAGGTGATGACGATCTCTCTCATCCCCATTTTATCGACCACGGCCCGCATCAATTCAATGGGGCATGGAGCCCCGGCCATGATTCCTGTGCGCAAGGAAGAGATATCATAATTTTCTTTCTCCAGAACCTCCAGCTCCATGATGAACATGGTCGGAACCCCGTGAAGAGCGGTACACCTTTCCCTGGCCACGGCCTCCATTACCGCTACCGGATTGAAAGTTTCCAGCATCACCATGGCCGTCCCTGCTGTTATACAGGCAAGCGTGCCCAGCACACACCCGAAACAGTGGAAAAGAGGCACCGGGATGCATAGACGATCATCAGGTCCCAGATTCATACATTGTCCAATACTGATCGCGTTGCCGACCAGATTTGTATGGGAAAGCATAACTCCTTTGGGAAAGCCGGTGGTGCCTGAAGTATATTGCATATTGATCACATCATCGGCATCCAGAGATTGCTGGCGTTTCATCAGGGCTTCATCGGAAATATCCTCTCCCAAAGCCAACATCTGGGTCCAGGAATAAACACCCGCCCCCGGCTCGGAATCGATAAATACCAGTTTTTTTAATTTTGGCAGTCTTTTGCTGACCAACCAACCGGGCATGCTCTCCTCTATTTCCGGGCATAACTCGGCAATCATCTCCAGATAGTTGGAATTCTTGATCCCTTCGGAAAATATCAATGTGGTGACATCGGAGTGATGCAACAGATATTCCAGCTCAAACAACTTGTAATTTGTATTAATGGTTACCAATACCGCCCCTATCCTGGCAGCGGCAAATTGGAGTAAAACCCACTCCGGGAGATTGGGGGCCATGATGGCGATATGTTCGCCTCTCTCGATTCCCAAGGCCATCAAACCCTTGGCGACCTGATTGCACCGCCGCTGAAATTCCTTGTATGTATACCTTAACTCCTGATGGGGATAAACCAGAGCATCATGCTGCGGGTATCGATCCACCGTAATATCCAGTAGTTCACCGATGGTCAACTTCATATTTAACAAACATCCCAACCTCCAGTCCGAGTTGAATATCATGCTGTAAAAATTAAAAAAAGCCTTCCATCCTATTTAGGGACGGGAGACTTACCCGTGGTACCACCCTATTTGAAATAGCCTCCGGAAAAACCGGCGGGGCAGACGGGGATAGAGCTCAAACTCTATTTAGCCTTTCATAGAAAAGCATCCCTTCTTCTCCCGCAAAGAGAAAGAGGCTTTAACCACTTGATCTGGATAACGGCCATGGCCGTCCCGAATTACTGATTTTCACCCGGGCAACTCCGGGGCGAGTTCGTCCACTACATCCTACCGCCTTACACCGTCCGGCGACTCTCTAAAAGGTTCCGTGTCCTACTACTCCCCTTCATCGCTTTATATTTTTAGTATCAATTGCAATTTGCTTTTCATTATAGAGCAACTACAAAACATTGTCAACGCAACAGCCCGCCATTATCATCCGGAAAGAAATGACACCGACCCGGCGTTGACTTCCTGCCCATTACCTATCCATCATCGTGACCAGCGCATCTGTATCCGCAAGATTGATACGCTTTGAAACGACCGAAGTCTTGATTGCAGTACTTCCCTTGCTGTCAATATAGGTATCGTTTACATCAAAACATCCATAGGAGCTGGTTACAATTGTTCCGTCATCAAGCACGGC
>JBASYW010000307.1:0-3170 GCA_049277715.1 Dethiobacteria bacterium
GTTGAAAGCGATACCCTTCATCGGGTTGATGATGTTGCCGGGGAGGTTATCGCCTTGCTGAACGAGGAAGTTGCCCCGGAAAATATCAAAAATATTCTTAAAGAGAAATATCCTCCTCAGGAACTAACCGAGGCCTTGAACGAGGCCGAGTTTCTCCGGAAAGAGGGGGTGCTCTGGGCGAAGCCCTTTTACAGAGGGATAAACCTGGACAAACCTCCGGTCAAAGCGTTGTGTCTCAATGTGGCTCATTCCTGCAATCTCTCCTGCCGGTACTGTTTTGCGGGAAAGGGGCGCTATGGTGAGGAAAGCAGTCTGATGTCCATTGACACAGGTAAGGCCGCCGTTGATTTTCTGCTTGCACGGTCTGCAGGAAGGAAACACATGGAGATAGATTATTTCGGTGGTGAACCCCTTCTCAACATGAAAACCGTAAGGGCGGTGACTGCTTATGCCCGTCAAAGGGGGAACCGGGAAGGCGTTGAGTTTCAATTCACCCTAACTACCAACGCCTTGCTTCTGGATGAAGATTGTCTCTCTTACTTCAGGGATGAGGGCTTCAGCATTATTTTAAGTCTCGATGGGCGGCCGGAGGTGCATAACCGGATGCGTCGCTCGGCGGCAGGACGGGAGAGCTACGAGCAGATAAGTGAGAAGATCCTTGATTTTTTAAACAAGTGGGATGACAACTATTATGTCCGGGGCACTTTCACCCGTTTTAACCGTGATTTCAGCCGGGATGTCGCTCACCTGTACGAGCTTGGCATCAGAAACATCTCTCTGGAACCGGTCGTCTCTTCCCCTGCGGATGAATGGTCGCTCAGAGAAGAGGATCTGCCGGAGCTGGAACGGGAATATGAGCTTCTGGCCGAATATTATCTCCAGTGCCTGAGGGCGGGCGATCCGTTTAATTATTTTCATTTCAATATCGATCTTGATGGAGGCCCCTGTATCTATAAAAGACTCTCGGGATGCGGAGCGGGGGAGGAATATCTGGCGGTCACTCCGGCAGGTGATCTATATCCCTGCCACCAGCTGATCGGCGATAAAGCGTTGCTGATGGGCAATGTAAGCCGTAAAGATTTTAACACGCTTGGCCAAGATGTTTTTCCGGCGGCGGGGCCACTGGGCCATGAATGCAGCTCATGCTGGGCCCGTTATCATTGTGGAGGAGGATGTCGTGCGGCCTCGAAGTTGGTCCATGGAGAGTTCGGCCGTCCATACCGGCTGGAATGTGCCTTGCAGAAAAAGCGTCTCGAGTGTGCTCTTTATTTGAAGGCACGGGAGGATTCTATTTCTGTCCCGGGGAGCAAAACGGGAAAGAAGGAGTAAAACATGGATCTGTTCAGCTACAATTGGCGGGAGAAAGTGGAGAAGGAGGGCCCGCTGGCCTCTCGTATGCGCCCACAATCCCTTGATGAATTTGTGGGCCAGCGGGAGATCCTTGCCAGGGGGGCTCCGCTGCGGAAAGCCATAGATGAGGACCGGCTTACATCCTGTCTGTTTTACGGTCCTCCGGGTACGGGCAAGACGACTCTGGCCCGGTTGATATCTTACCGGACCAAGGCTCATTTTGTGCAGTTAAATGCCATCTCGACCGGCGTCGCCGAGGTGCGCAAGCTGATTGAGGCTGCCCGCATCAAGTGGGGAACGGAAGGGATTCGCACGATCCTGTTTCTTGATGAAATCCATAGATTCAACAAATCGCAGCAGGATGCACTTCTGGCTGCTGTCGAGGAAGGAACACTGCTCTTTATCGGGGCAACTACGGAAAATCCTTTCTTTCATCTTACCTCTCCTCTCCTCTCCAGAATCCGGATATTTATCTTTCAAAAACTTAGCGATGCGGAGATAGTGCAGCTACTGCATCGGGCCCTGAAAGATACGGAGAGGGGGCTGGGAAAGATCAAAATATTAGCGGACGATGAGGCGATCAACGTCCTGGCCCGCAAAGCCGGCGGTGACGCCAGATCCGCCCTTAATGCTCTGGAATTGGCCGTCCATACCGGCGAGCCGGGAGAAGAAGGGGAAATTCGCCTTACATCCGAGATAGCCGCACGGGCGTTTGCAGCGCGCAGTTTTTCCTATGATCGGGCCGGAGATGCTCATTATGATATCGCTTCGGCGCTCATAAAGTCGATCCGGGGATCTGATCCCGATGCGGCTCTCTACTGGTTGGCCTGTATGATCCGCGGGGGAGAGGACCCCCTGTTTGTGGCGCGCCGGCTGGTGATCAGTGCCTCCGAAGATATCGGCAATGCCGATCCGCATGCCTTGCAGGTGGCCGTGGCCGCCTTTCATGCTCTGCAGCTGATCGGCATGCCTGAAGGGAGGATTACACTGGCTCAGTGCGTTACTTATCTGGCCTGCGCCCCCAAGAGCAATGCCGCTTACACGGCGGTGGAGGAGGCCCTGGCAGAGGTTGACCGGCAGGGGCGGGAAGAGGTGCCCCCCCATCTTCGCGGCACATCGTACCGGGGTGCCAAGCGTCTCGGGCATGGGGTCGGGTATCTTTATCCCCACGATTATCAGGACGGATATATCGAGCAGGAATACCTTCCGCCGCCGTTAAAAGGGAAGGTGTTTTACCGCCCCCGGTCCAGCGGTTACGAGGCGCGCATGAAAGAACGACTGGAACGAATTCGTCGTGGCGGCGCATTGTCAGGAGGAAGAGGGAACAGGCGGACCGCTGTTCCACAAAAAAATAAAGCAGATGATCCACATGAAAAAGAAAAAGAAAAACAATGATGACAGTTACTTGAGTATCAAAAAAGAAGCAAGACGGCGCCTGGTGGTAGGAAAGTGTCGTTTCATCGCCACCTTATCCCCGGTTGCCGACGAAGAGGAGGCGCGCCGATTTATAGATCGGATAAAGGCCGAATTCTTTGATGCCACCCACAATACTTTTGCGTACCGCATCGGTTTTAAACGCAATCTTCTGGAGCGTTGTTCCGATGATCGCGAGCCGGTGGGGACAGCCGGGCCGCCAATTTTGAGCGTTTTACGTAAAGCGGATCTTACGGATACGGCTATCGTGGTAACCCGTTATTTTGGCGGAGTTAAACTGGGAGTAGGCGGGCTGATTCGTGCTTACCGCGCGGCGGCCGAAGAGGGGTTGAAAGGTGCGCATACGGTACGGCGGATCTGCACGGAACGGTTCAAAGCCCATGTTC
>JBASYW010000308.1:0-6091 GCA_049277715.1 Dethiobacteria bacterium
ATACGGGCAAGGTCCGTCCAGAGTGCCGCAAACTGATCGGCCATCTGCACCAATTGAAAACGATCGGCCTGAGGGGTAAAGAGCATGTTTACCGTACGAATAATTCCGTAAGCCCCGGTCTTTATCATAATTCCCGAAAGAAGCGCACTGGCCGGAGAGGGAGCGATGGGGTGTGCTCTCGGCAGCCAGATATGCAGCGGGGCCATCCCTGCTTTGATGCCAAAACCCAATATCAACAACACCATGGCTACAAGGTGGAAGGTGGAGAACTCACTGAAAGGTTCCATCATCGGCGCGATTACAACCGAACCGGAAATATGAAAGATTATCCCGATTCCCATCAGGAGCGAAAGACCGCCAAAGATCCCCATATAGAGGTACAGATTGCCGGCACTTACCGCCTCATCGGATTGATTGTGCACCACCAGAACATATGAAGCCAGGGTCATGATTTCAAAAAACACCAATAGCGTCAACAAGTCGCCGGCCAATGGGATGCCGATGGTGCCAACGAGGGTCAACGCCAGAAACACAAAAAATCTTCCCTGGTTCTTCTCATGATCCATATAGCTGATGGCATAAATCGTGGCGGCCAACCAGACCAATGAAGCGATGAGGGCCACGATAAAGCCCAGCGCATCCACCTTGAAGGTGAGGTTAAGCGGTGAAATAAAAAACGGTATCTCATAAGCCAGGATCTGTTGCCTGTCGATGATCTGAGGATACATACTGACTACGGCACCCATTGTAAGCGCCGTTCCTACCAGGGCAATACCATGTCGCACCCAGGCCAGACGCGAAAAAACAATAAGTAATAGTGTAGTAAGCAGTGGTATTATTACCACCCATACCGGCAACATTGAGGTTAATACTTCCTGCCCGCTCATTGACCCATCCTCCCATCAAGGTCCTGCTCTTAATTATAATAAGTAAGCCGCTATCTTCTCTACAAAAGGAACATAAAAGTTTATCTGAATACCAAATACAATACAGGTAACAGCAAGAATAACAATGGGAACCAACATACTCAAAGGAGCCTCTGCACCCGGTGCACTCTCAAAATCTCCTTTGCGGAAAAATGCAGAGATAACAATAGGCGCAAAGTATGCTGCATTGAGTAGAGCACTGGCCAACAATACTATTACCACCAGATAGTAACGTACATCAAGGCTCCCGATGATCAGGTACCATTTGGAAATAAAACCGTTGACCGGTAAAATTCCAATCATACCGATACTTCCTACGGCAAAGGCTAACATGGTCAACGGCATTCGTTTCCCTACTCCGCGCAGCTCGCTGATTCTTTTCTTGCCGGTGACGGTGATAATTGCCCCGGCACAGAAGAAGAGGGTGATCTTGAGGAGGGCGTGATTAATCATGTGCAGCAACCCCCCGGTCAACCCCATGGAGGTTAACAGAGCACCACCAAGAGTAATATAGCCCAGCTGACTGATCGTGGAATATGCCAGGCGCTTTTTCAGAACATCCTGCTTCAAGGCGATGATAGAAGCGATAATAATGGTAATACATACGATGATGGCCAAAAATATACCGAGATCAAGGTGGGCTAAAGTTTCGGTGCCATAGACGGAATACATCACCCTGATCAGACAGAATACCCCCGACTTTACAACCGCCACGGCATGCAGCAGGGCGCTCACGGGGGTAGGTGCGGCCATGGCCGCAGGCAGCCACGCATGCAACGGCATGATGGCGGCTTTGATGCCGAATCCCAGTACGAAACAGACAAAAATGGCCTGCCATAAAACGGTATTGTCCGGGGTTGCAGTAATAATACCTCCCTGAGTAAAGGTAAGGGTTCCGGTATGGAAATAAGTCATGACCATGGCCAGAAGAACAAAGGCGGCTCCGATAAAACTGTATACCAGATATTTTAAGCCGGCGGCCTGGGATTCCTCGTTCTCGGAGTGGATAACCAGAGGATAAGTACAGATTGTCAAAAATTCATAGAAGAGATAAAGAGTAATCAGGTTGGCGGCAAAAGCAATGCCCACCGTTATGCCCAGAGACATCATAAAGAAAACAAAGTAGCGTCTGCGCTTGTGTTCATGGGCCATATAGCCAAACGAATACAGCGTCGCAAAAACCCATAATACCGAGGCAATGGTCCCAAATAGTATGGAAAAAGGATCTACTTTGAAGGCCAGTTCCAACCCCGGAGCAAACGTCAGAACGGAAAACTCCGGAGTCCGGCCATTAAGAACGGCCAGAAGAATAAATATTACGCTGGCGGCCGTAACGATGCTGATAAAAAAAGACATTGTGTTTCTCAGTCGGTCAGATTTCTCAGAGATCAGACTTAACAATATGGCACCAACAATTGGAAAAAAGACGGACCAAACAATTAACTGAGATGCATCCGGCATAATCGTCTCTCCTTAACAGATTTGTAACCTCTGCTCATTCCGTAGACTCACCCTTGGTACTCAGTACCAGGATAATAGCCATTACGGCCGTAAATAACACCGTTGTTTCAAGTAAGGTGTCATAACCACGGTAATCAAGAATAATATTGGTAATTAAATTTAGGCCTCCGCTCTCCTCGACCCCTTTTTCAACATACCTCTCCACCACCTCGTTGATGGTGGGATTATCAGGCTGCCCGTAAGGGGGCATCTCGGCTACCGCCTGCAATAACATATAAAAAACCATACCGGCTACAGCCAGACCTAAAATTATAAATACAAGACGATGTTTACGGTTCATGAAGGTCTCCTCCCGATCTTCGTCACTATCGTAACCGATATAAAGGTAACCGCGATACCGACAGCGGCCTCTGTAATCGCTATATCAGGCGTGTTAAGCTGCTGCCAGATTAAAGCCATGGCCATGCTGAATGCACCAAAAATAATTACAATATAAAGGAGGTCTTCAAAAAGAAATATGGCTAGGGTGCTCACCAACAGCACCAGAAAAAGAAAAAATAGAATCGGTTCCTGCATCAGGATCCCTCCTTAAGTTTCATCTCTTCATCCTGCTCATCTTTGGGATCGGTATACAGATCAAGAACAAAACTTCCCTTTACCATCTCTACGCCACGTTCATAGGAAACCTTGGCAATAAGATGGGTGACTACGGGGTTAATCACGGCAATCAATAATAAGACGACCACCAGCTTCATAATTACCAGATAATTATCCGCAATCAATATCAGGCCCAGAATAATCAAGCCGGAACCGAGCGTATCACATTTACCGACAGCATGCATCCTTGTATATACATCAGGAAGGCGCAAAAACCCGATCACCCCCGCTAAAAGAAAGAATGCTCCGCCTGCAAAACATATCATCCCCAATACTTCAACAAGAACCACCCGGCTATGCCTCCTCTATGGCTTTTTTTCAAGCCTATCCTTGTTCAACAATTACAACATACTCAGTGTGGCAATAAATGAACCAAGCGAAAACACCAGCCCTACATCGATATAATTAATGTTATGATGAAGATGGGCATAGATAAGGATGATCATGATGATCTCCGTGGTAATAATATTCATGGCGATAATACGATCCACAGCCGAAGGCCCCCAAAATGCACGAATAAGAGCTAAAACGGCAACCGCAACCAGGAAAATTACCAATCCGGCAAGATACTTCTCCAGCATTCTAGCCGCCCCCTTCTATCTTCTTCATAAGCCGGTGAAGGTACCAATCCTCGACACCCTCAGCCGCATCACGGGTAATCGCATGAACCATGAGGCGATCATCTTCCAGTTTAACGGTAATTGTACCGGGGGTGAGCGTAATTGAGTTTGCATAAAATACTTTGGGCAGATCTCGGTTTAAATCTTCCCGCAGAACAATCACTCCCGGTGAAATCGGCAATCTGGGATTGAGCACAATAAGCGCCACGCTGATATTTGCCTTGATGATCTCGTATATCAGACAGACGATATAGACGATAACCAATCCCAATTGTTTGATATTAAACCCCGTATGCGGAGCATCTTCCCGGTTCAGTTTATTCCAAAAAGCAACGAGGAAAACACTCAGCAGGGATCCAACCAGAAGATGCTGCCAGTCATAGCTAAGAGACATCAGCAGCCAAAACCCCATGAGTAATATAAACATGAAAATCAGACCCTTGATATCCAATCCTCTATCTTTACCGGTCAAAACACTTACCTCCCGTTAAACTATAAGAGATATCTTGATACAATCAGCTCCAGGAAATCAAAGCAGTAGTTAAACAGAAAACCCAAAGCGATAATCACAGCCGCCAGGATGGTGATCGGAGCCAACATCGTCACCGGCACCTTGTCCATCCGGAAAGAAGGCGCCTTGCGAGGGTTATCGTCCCTGCCTTCATGTACGAAATATGCCTGCCAGAGAATGGGGAAATAATACGCAGCATTGAGCAACCCGCTAATTACAATGAGAACGATAAAGAAGGGTTGCCCGGCCGTAAGACTTCCCAGACCCAGATATAATTTGGAGATAAAACCACCGGTGGCGGGTATCCCCACCATGGAAAAACTGGCCACCAGGAAAGCCCCCATCGTAACCGGCATTTTGTAACCTATACCCGCAAGTTCCGTAACCTTCTTCTTGCCGGTCTGCTGGTAGATAGCCCCGGCACATAAAAAGAGTACCGTCTTCATTACGGCATGGACGACGATATGGAAGAAGGCCGCCATAATCCCCTCCGGCGTTCCCAGTCCGATTCCCAGAAAAACATAGCCCACCTGAGCAACAGTTGAATAAGCCAGGCGCCGTTTAAGCTCCAGTTGTACAAAGGCAAAAAATGATCCGGCCAATATCGCTGCGGTGGCCATAATCAGGATCAGGGCACGTATGTTAGTGGTCTCCAAAAATAATTCTATACCGAAGACGATTGTAAAAACTTTGAACAAGCTGACTATATACGCCTTGACTACCAGGCCGGAAAGGATGGCACTCGATGGTGAAGGCGCAGATGAGTGGGCATCCGGCAACCATAGATGAAGAGGGAACAACGCCGATTTGATCCCAAAACCTACCACAAAAAAAGCCATGGTTACCCAGATCAGATGAGGGTATTGGGCCGCCACCTGTTGAAGAGCATCACCGGCAAAGACCATGTTCAAATATCCGGTCATCATGTAGACAAATCCTATCCCCAACAGAATAAAGCCGGAGCCGATCGTGGCCAAAAGAAGATATTTAAGGGTTGCTTCCGTGGCAATACGCGTCCCTTTACCAACAACCAGGGCACAGGCACTTATACCCACCACCTCGATAAAAACATACATATTAAAAATATCTCTGGTCACGATCAGGCCTAACATCGCGGTCATGCATAGCATGTACTCAACGTAATACCAGCCGCTCATTTCCTCGCCGATCTCCGCGGGCAAAGCTCGCAGACTGTAAACGGAGATCAAAAAATAAATTCCCGTTACCAGCGCGGCCATGAGACTGGTGACCGGATCGATGACGATCTCGATTCCCCATGGAGGCTCCCAAGCGGCAACATAGTAGTCAACGGTATACCCCTGAGAAACCTGGATAACAAAGATCAAAGAAAGGATAAAGGCACCGGCCGTGGTTACAATCGCCAGCGGGGCACACCATTCTCTTTTCCACCGCGCCAGCAAGGGCATCGCAAAAGCGGATATTAAACTACCTATAATTAAAATAAAAGGAAGGTTGTTCTGCCCATAAACCAAATCCGTTCACCTCATCTCATCTTCATAAAATTAGGAGCATAAACCGTGCCGTAAAGCGAATATAATTTTGCAATCAAGGCCATGGCAAAAGACGTCGTGCTGAATCCGACCACAATCCCCGTTAAAACCAGAGCCGAGGGAAGCGGGTTGATGTACACTATATCTGCAGGCGCACCGACTTCAACAATGGGCACTTCACCGCCGATGATGCTGCCTATCGATATGAAAAAAAGAAAGGTGGCATTGCTGATAATATTCAGGCCAAATACTTTTTTGATCAGGTTGGGCTGGGTTAATACGATCAGCAACCCCACAATAAATATAATTACGGAGATAAAATAGGGATAATTAATCATCAATACGTCCCAGTTCACAGGCTAATCCTCCCTAGATAACAGATAATAAATGCTGATAATGGTGCTG
>JBASYW010000309.1:0-7478 GCA_049277715.1 Dethiobacteria bacterium
GCCGGTAACCGCAATGGTCGCCTCCGGGGCGCGCCGGCGGATCTTGCGGATTAATTGCCGTGATTTCCGATCACTGAGATGGGTAACCGTACAGGTATTGATAATGTAAACATCAGCCTCTTCATCCTCGGACCCGGTGATGGTATAACCCTCTTTTTCAAAAAGGCTTTTAAGTGCTTCCGTCTCATAATAGTTGACCTTGCATCCCAGAGTATAAAAAGCGGCCTTCTTCATAATCGTTCCCCCTGCAGATCACCCACCAGCGCCTGAACGAGGGTTAACCCCGCCACCGCCGCTGTCTCCGCGCGCAGCACCCGCGGCCCCAACCCTGCAATGATCGTCTGATGGCGTTTTAAGTACTCGATCTCCTCCGCAGGAAAACCCCCTTCGGGCCCGATAATGATCGTCACTCCCGAGGCCGTATGTAAAGAATTATCACCTTGTTTGAGCGGCAAACTTTTCCCCTTCTCCCCCTCCCAGAAAACCAGAACAATCTCATCCTTCAAATTGTAATCCGCATATAAATTTTCAATGGATACCGGCATCTCCACCCGCGGTATTATCTCTCTCTTGCTCTGCTCCGCAGCTGATCGGGCAATCTTCTGCCAACGCTCCGTTCTGTTTCTTATCCGGTGGTCCTTCAGAATAGGTATACTACGTGCGGTTATCAGAGGAATAATCCTGGCCGCCCCCAGCTCCACCGCCTGGTGAATAACAAGATCCATCTTGCGCCCCTTGAGCAGGCCCTGAACAAGAGTGATGGCCAATGGAGGCTCCGCCTCTGCCGCATACGGCTCTCTGATCAGTACCTCCACCGCCTTCTTTGCAATGCCGGTGATCTCGGCCATAAAACACCGTCCCGCCCCGTCGGATATCTCCACGGCGGAACCTTCTTTAAGCCGTAAAACATTACTTGCATGATTGCTGTCATCCACAGACAACAAGTATTTTCCGCCCACGGCCGGAGATCTGTCCAAAATAAAAAAACGCGGCCTTGAATTCAATAAACGGCCTCCCTGCTCCTTGGATTAAATTGCAACTATGCTCTATCTGTTATCTGTCTGTCCTTTTAAAGGGATTTATTTGCCCCCGCCGAAAGCTTCGCGCACCCTGTTGATAAACCCCTTGCCTTCTTCTGCATAATCCTCTCCGCAGAGATGGGAAAATTGGATCAGGGCTTCTTTCTGTTCCTTGTTCAACCGTTTGGGCACCACCAGTTTTAACATCACGTTCAGATCTCCCCGCCCCAATCCTCTGAGCCTGGGCATCCCCTTTCCTCTCATCCGGAACACCTTGTCCGGCTGCGTTCCTTCCGGAATATGCAGACTGGCCTTGCCTTCGAGCGTAGGTATTTCAAGACTTGCCCCCATCGCCAGCTGGGCGAAGCTCACCGGCAATTCATAGATAAGCGTACTTCCCTTGCGGGCAAACAACTTATGCGGGCTTATACTCAAATAAATATAGAGATCACCATGGGGGCCCCCTCTGGTTCCGGGCTCTCCCTCGCCGCTCATCCTCAACTGGGTGCCGTTATCAACTCCCGGAGGTATCTTTACTTCAACCCTTCGTTCCTGTAGAACCTGTCCCTTGCCATGACATTTCGTACAAGGTTCCTTGATAATTTTACCCTTGCCATGGCAGCTTCCGCATGTCTGTACATTCACAAAACGTCCGTAAATCGTGTTTTTAATGATTTTCTCCTGGCCTGAGCCCTGGCAGACGGCACAGGTCTCCACCGCCGTCCCCTTCTTGGCTCCGCTGCCTCCACAGACGGCACAACTCTCGGTGCGGGGAATACGGATCTCCTTCTGTATGCCGCTAAAAGCCTCCTCCAGCGTCAACTCCATATCATAACGCAGATCATTGCCGCGCCTGGGCCCGTAGGAGCGGCGTGAGCCAAAGCCTCCGCCAAAGAACCCCTCAAAAATATCTTCAAATCCGAACCCGGCAAAATCACCCTGAAACCCGCCTCCAAAGCCCCCCATGGGGTCACCCGTAGATCCGAAACGATCATAATTATCCCTCTTGGCGGAATCGCTTAGAATATCATACGCCTCGGTGATCTGCTTGAACTTTTCCGCTTTTTCCTCATCACCGTCATTCATATCAGGGTGGTACTTTCGCGCCAATCTGCGATAAGCTCTTTTTATCTCATCCTGGGTGGCTTCCCTGCTGACACCCAGAATGTTATAAAGGTCTTTCTCCGACATATGTAACCTTCTCTCCGCAAAAAATTAGAATCCCACTCTATAAACCGTCCGGCTTACTCCAATTTACTCGCTCTCTTCGTCATCCTTGACGTCAAAATCAGCATCAACAATGTCTTCCGCACCCTGTTCCCCGCCTTCCGGCGCGGCTCCGGCAGCAGTATCCTCCTGCTGGACCTGCTCGTACAACTTGGCCGAAAGTTCATGCGCGTAACCCGTCAGTTTTTCAATCGCCTTCTCTATCGCCGCCTTGTCATCTCCGGCAGCAGTGTTCCTCAACTCCTCGATCGCTTTACGGATCTCCTCTTTCTTGGCCTCATCTACTTTATCACCAATATCGTTCAAGGTTTTCTCGGTATTATACGCCAGAGAATCGGCCTGATTACGGGCTTCGACCAGCTCCTTGAATTTTCTGTCTTCCGCCTCATGCTGCTTGGCCTCTTTTACCATCTTATCGATATCGCCATCACTTAAACCGCTGGAAGCGGTTATGGTGATCCGCTGTTCTTTTCCCGTGCCCAGATCTTTGGCCGAAACGTTTACGATCCCGTTGGCATCGATATCAAAAGAGACCTCAATCTGGGGAATGCCTCGCGGTGCGGGCGGTATCCCATCCAGCATAAACCGTCCAAGCGTCTTGTTGGCGGCGGCCATCTCCCGTTCACCTTGGAGCACATGGATCTCCACGCTGGTCTGGTTATCGGCAGCGGTGGAGAATATCTGTTTCTTCGATGTAGGGATGGTCGTGTTGCGTTCAATCAGTTTGGTGGCTACCCCGCCCAGAGTCTCTATCCCCAAAGAAAGAGGGGTTACATCCAGCAACAGGACATCTTTTACATCTCCGGAGAGTACCCCGGCCTGGATCGCAGCACCCAGCGCCACCACCTCATCCGGATTGACTCCCTTGTGAGGTTCTTTCCCCAGAAGCTTCCGTATCGCTTCCTGAACGGCGGGGATACGGGTCGATCCTCCCACCAGAATAATCTTATCGATATCGTCGGGCTTCATCCCCGCATCGGAAAGCGCCTGCCTGGCCGGCCCCATCGTCTTCTCGACCAGATGAGCGGTAAGCTCTTCAAATTTTGCCCGTGTAATATTGAGATCAAGGTGCTTGGGCCCATCCTGTGTCGCCGTAATAAAAGGCAGGTTGATATTGGTGGACGTAACGCTTGAAAGCTCAACTTTCGCTTTCTCCGCCGCCTCCTTCAATCTCTGCAGCGCCATACGATCCTTCGTAAGATCGATCCCATGATCTTTCTTGAATTCACCTGCGATATATTCAACAAGGCAATCGTCAAAATCATCGCCGCCCAGTTTGTTGTTTCCACTGGTCGCCTTTACTTCAAAAACACCCTCTCCCAACTCCAGAACGGAAACATCAAAAGTCCCGCCGCCAAGGTCAAAAACCAGTATCTTCTGATCCTCGCCTTTTTCCAGCCCGTAAGCCAAAGAGGCGGCCGTCGGTTCATTGATGATTCTCAGCACTTCCAGGCCGGCAATTTTCCCGGCGTCTTTGGTTGCCTGACGCTGGCTGTCCGTGAAATAAGCCGGTACGGTGATCACCGCCTGAGTAATCTTCTCCCCGAGGTAACTCTCGGCATCGGTCTTCATTTTCCGTAGAACCATCGCCGACAATTCCTGGGGCGTATACTCCTTGCCATCTATATCAACCCGGTGGCCGGTACCCATCTGCCTCTTTATCGATTCAATCGTTCTTTCCGGATTGGTAACCGCCTGTCTTTTGGCCACCTGCCCTACCAACCTCTGTCCATCTTTGGTAAAAGCTACGGTGGAAGAAGTCAGACGGCTTCCCTCCGCGTTGGGAATAATCTCCGGCTCATTACCCATCATTACTGCTACTGCCGAGTTTGTTGTTCCAAGGTCAATACCCAAAACCTTGCCCATATAAAAATCCCTCCTCTTTTCTAGGTTTAATTAAAATATATTAAGGTTTAATCAAGTCCCTTGTAAACTTTAACTACCGCCGGACGCAATATCCGTCCCTTCATAATATAACCTTTCCTGAACTCATCGACCACGGTATTCGGCTCCCCCTCGCCTTCATCGGTCTGCATGACCGCCTCATGATAATGCGGATCAAAGACCCGGCCCTGTGCCTCAATCTCTGATACCCCTTGCTGCTCAAACAGTTGGAGAATTTTTTTGCGGATCATCTCCAACCCTTCCACATAGGTGCCGGGCACCTCCTCTTCGCTTGCCGTCTTCATGGCCTGATCAAAATCATCCAAAATGGGGATCATCGCGGCCATGAAATCGAAGAGAGCATAAGCGCGGATCTCCTCCTTTTCCGTGGCCATCCTTTTTCGATAATTATCAAAATCCGCCTGGACACGCTGTGCCAGAGCGACCATCTCCGCTTTTTCCCGTTGCAATTTTTCCAGTTGTTCCGTCGTCACTGCAGCGGCATCTTCTTCCGTTCGGCCTGAAACCGTCGCCGCTTCCTCTTCAATCTCTGCAACCTCATCGGCGCCGCCGCACCGCCCTGTATCCGAATCGTTCCGGACTTCTTCCCCTACCTTGTTTTCTGCGCCGTCAACTTTATCTTTCAAACATAACACCTGCTTTCCGTAGCTTTTCATCACCATCAATGTCCGCCGTGGATCCATCGGTCAGGAAGTCTGAGCCTCCAAAGCCTGATTCAGATTCTCCGCCAGGCATTTCACCAGGGCAACCACTTTGGGATAATCCATGCGCGTAGGCCCCAGCACGCCGATCTTGCCAATGTTCCGGTTACTGATCATGAACGTCGAGGTGATCAGGGTGCATTCATGCACCTCTTTGATCAGATTCTCATTGCCGATGCGGACCTCCAGCCCCACGGCATCATTACTGTTATGCTCGAGCATAAGGCAAAGAAGCTCTTCCTGTTCAAACAGGTTCAGGAACTTTCTGATCTTCTCCACATCTTTAAACTCCGGCTGATTGAGGATGTTGGTCGTCCCTCCCAGGATAACCCGAACCTTCTCTTCCTCCCTGAGACTCTCTTCCAGCAACAGAAATGCCTGTTCCAGAAGCTCCATTCGACGATACAGGTCCCTCTTCAGCTCCTTGATCAGGGACTCCGTAACCTGATCTATGGTCAACCCGTACAATTTCAGGTTCAGATATTGGACTACCTGCTGCAACTCCGCACCGGAGAGAGATTGCGGCAGATCAATTACCCTGTTCTTGATAAAGCCGTTGCCCGTGATCAACACGACGAGCCCTTTTTTCTCGTTTAAAGGTAAGATCCTCATCTGATAAAAAGAACTCTTCCGGAACTGAGGCCCCAGTATCAATGCCGTATGCTTGGCCAACTGGGACAGTATCCTCGAGGCCTCGGCAATAATCTTCTCCACATCATTTATCTTGTTTAAATTTAGGGCGATTGCTTCCTCCACTTCCCGGCTCAGGGTCATATCTTCCATAAGATTATCCACATAAAAACGATATCCTCGATGGGATGGAATACGGCCGGCCGAGACGTGGGGTTGCTCCAGAAAACCCATCTCTTCCAGGTCGGCCATCTCATTTCTGATCGTGGCCGAGCTGAGATTCTTCTCGTATCGCCGTGAGATGGTGCGTGATCCTACCGGCTCCGCCGTAAAAATATACTCCTCTACCACGGCTCTTAAAATTCTCTGTTTTCTTGTATTCAATATATGCCCCATAGAAAATTCGCCCCTTTTAGCACTCAGGCAGCTTGAGTGCTAATCACATCTCAAAAATATCATCATTAGTTTATTTTGTCAAGATTTCGAGGCATAATAAATGAACATTTTTTAATCCGGGTTTTTATAAGGATGGAGAGACCGTATTTTATTTATATTTATGGAGATAAAACGTGATATGAAACTGTAAACCTCGATCAGATCAAGTTCGTACCGTTCACCGGCAAAAATTACATAAATAATTTCGTCTTCATAAGACAAACTCAGGGCTCGGGAATCACCTCTCTGGCCGCGGATGTCCGTTACCCCCTCCTCGACGATGATGAATGAACCGTATAAAAGAAGGAAAATGGCAAAATAAATGGCCAGCGCCCGCAATTTATCCACCCGCTTTCCGGCAGCAAAACTTGACGTGAACCTTACTGATAATGATTAACTTAAATTATGGTGAATATACGGGTGGAAACATTGCTTCCGCTTTCTGGTGGAATAAACAATCTGCGAATGTCCGGATTACGGTTACGCTTACTTCTTGAACTGCCCGGCATACGTTTCAGCCAGGGCTTCGGCGAGGATCGGGATAGCCGCAACGGCCTCCTCGAGGGTGTTCTGGTGGCCGCCCACTTCCATAATCATGGCCTGGTCGTGCAGGTCCTGATTATAAGTAAAGCCCTGGCACAGGATGCCGCGTGAGATCCCGGCGTCAATCTTCTCGAGCTCCTGCTGGAGAAGGAGTGCACCGTTGAAATTATTCTCCCAGTGCTCGTGACCCGAACCGATTACGATCAGCAAATTCCCCATCTCCTCTCCGTCTATGCTTGACGTGGTAGATCTTCGCGATATCCCATCCCGGTGCAGGTCCACCACCATATTGATCTGGGGATTTTCCTCCAGGATCTTGCTTATCTCGGGGCGAGCTTCCTGATAAGCCGTACGACGGGGCAGATCGAAGACCAATGTGCAGTGCATCACCGGGATATGATAATCTCTTTCCAGGGATTCCGCCAGAAGCCTTCCCAATCTGGCTACCGTAATATCCAGGTTGCGGGAAAAATATTCGTCGGCCGTGGGATAATAAGTCTCGGTTATATGTGAATGATAGATCAAAAACTTTGGCTTTACATGAGGAGGGAAAGTGGCAATGCCGCTCGTGATCTCGCTTTTATCTCCCCCGTTTTGAACATTGCTCTCATCTTCATGAACCGGAACCGCATCCGTGGTAATGATGCTGCTCCCTTGGGCCGGCACCGGGACCGCCGAAAGACCGGCAAGTCCGCCGGCCAGCAAACTGCCGGGATTATCGGGATATATCCCCGTTAGCAATCCCACCAGAGTTACCAACAAAAAACGCGAAGAAAACCCTTCCGCTGCCGGCACCTGCATCCCCGGAATACCCTGCTCCAGCAACATGTGGGAGATTACCGCCGGTAAATCTTTCTCCTCCCGGACAGGAGAGAAGAGATCGGTGGTATTGATACCGCCGGCCCATAATCCCCTTCCTAAAAAAATGATCAGGCCTAAAAATAAAAGCAGGATGACTGAAGAACGCCCGTTGATATATTCTATCTTCAGCCGTCTTCCGTATCGGCCATAACCATAG
>JBASYW010000310.1:0-2585 GCA_049277715.1 Dethiobacteria bacterium
CGATATTCACGGCCCATCGCACCGATAACCTCCAGCGCCTGCCTGCCTATGGAACCGGTTGAACCCAGAATGCTAATATTCGTCAGCAGCTTTTCCTCCTTTTAAACAACTTACTCTATTATACACCGTTTCCGCAGCCTTTGTATCTACCGATGCCTCTTATTCTTTGAGGTACCAAATATAATCTCTATCCGCCCTCGAGAAGCGGATGTCCTAATAAAACATGATATATAGTTGGGCCACCAGCAGGAAGTAATGAGCAAAGGGTGCGGCAAAGATAATACCGTCAAAACGGTCCAGAATGCCCCCGTGCCCGGGAATTATTCCTCCTGAATCTTTGGTGCTCAGTTTTCTCTTTATCGCTGATTCGACCAGATCACCCACCTGGGCCATGATAACGATGAAAACCGTAAAAATGACGGTCCAGCCCAGGCTGAGCGGATAATAATTTCCGATAAGAGGGTGTAAAATCAATACAAGGGCCAGCGGGGCCAACAGCCCACCCAGCGCTCCTTCCACCGTCTTGTTGGGGCTTACTACCGGTGAAAGTTTGTTTTTCCCCCATTTCCTGCCCACAAAATAAGCAGCCGTATCATTTAACCAGATGGCGGCAAAGATGATGACGGTAAACTTGAAAGTAAACAGATTTCGTATCGATACGAGATAGCCCAGCAACCCTCCAACATAGATAATGCCCCAGAATACGGCGGATAATTCCGCAATTTCGACCTGCTTGAAACTGAAGAGCAGATTCAAGGCTGTTATGATAAAGATGACACAGATAACAGCCATGGTGATATACATCTGTCCAAAATATATGGATATAATCAGAGCGATAACGGAGATATAACTGTATATCTGAGGAACCCATGATTTCAGGTCGAGCATCTTGATATATTCGTGGATTCCCAGAATGGCAACCAGACAGACCATAAAAGCATACCAGGGGCCGCCCAACCAGATAAAATAAAATATTATCGGAAGCCCAACGATAGCCGATGCAACTCTTTTAGCCAACATCCCATTTAGCCCTCCAATCCCCCAAAGCGGCGATGCCTTCTTTGGAAATTATAGATAGCCTCCATCAGATGGACCCGGCTGAAGTCGGGCCAGAAGACGGAGGAAAAATACAGCTCGGAATAGGCGATCTGCCAGAGAAGAAAATTGCTTAGACGTATCTCTCCACCGGTGCGAATGACCAGATCGGGATCTGGCAGATCGGAGGTGAGCAGATTCCGATCCAGCAAACGTTCATCTATCTCTTCCTTCCTGATATCTCCCGCCAGGACTTTATCGACAATAAGTTTGATGGCCCGGACGATCTCTGAACGCCCCCCGTAATTGATGGCCATATTGAAAATCATCCCCGTATTGGCTCCCGTTTTATCCAAAGCGTTACGGATGGCTTGCTGCGCCCTAGCGGGAAGTTCCTCCAGCCGACCCGTCACTCTGAATTTGATATTTTTCTCCATGAGCAATCCGATATCCTGATTTAAAAACCGGTAAGGAAGCTCCATCAGAAAATCAACTTCCCAATCCGGCCTCTTCCAATTCTCGGTAGAGAAGGCATAGACCGTAAAGACATCAATTTTAAAGTCGTGGCAGACCATCAATATATCCCTGAGGATATCCGCCCCCTTCTGGTGACCTGATATCCGGGGCAAGTTTCTATCTTGAGCCCAGCGCCCGTTACCATCCATGATGATGGCGATATGACGCGGTATTTTATCCCACTTTATACTTTTATAAAGTTGCTGTTCACGTTCTTCTGTTTTATCGTTTTCACTCATAAATAATCGTGCCTTCTCGTTTATGCAGCTTTAACTATTATCTGCCGGATATTGAAAAATAGCCCCCTCTTGCGAGAGGGGGCCCTCTGTTATAATTTTTTTATTCCTCCACAATCGCCTCATTGGGGCATTCATCCAGACAGGTACCGCAATTGTCGCAAGTATCAGAGTTTATTACATAAAAATCATCGCCTTCTTTTATGGACTCTGACGGGCAGACATCGGCACACAGTCCGCAAGCGCTGCACTCATCCGGTAAGATACGAAAAGCCACTTTTTTCACCCCCTTTTACCAGTATCCACTGTTACTACCAGTTCCACCAGTTTATCATGGATAAGCCGTTGCCGCACAACCCTGTAATCCACATCAGGTTTACTGAAGTTTGGGGGCAGAGTTTTAATTATCCTGACCTCGAACCCTGCCCGGGCAAGTTTTTCCCTGGCCGGCTCCAGAGGAAAAGCGATAACCTGCGGCATTTCCACGGCACCCAATGGTTTTAAACCTCCATGATTTCTCTCTCTTTGTCCTCCAGGAGCCGGTCAATCAACTTGATATTCTCATCGGTCATTTTCTGGGTCTTCTCCTGAGAAGTGTAGAAAGCATCCTCCGATATCCGGCCTTCCTTCTGTGCAGCCTTGAGCCTCTCATTGGCCTCGCGGCGAAGGTTGCGGATGGCGATCCTTCCTTCCTCACCCTTCTTGCGTATAAATTTAACCAGTTCAAGGCGGCGTTCTTCCGTAAGCTGAGGGATCGAAAGGCGTATCAGGTTACCATCGTTATTCGGTGTAAGCCCC
>JBASYW010000311.1:0-2611 GCA_049277715.1 Dethiobacteria bacterium
CGCCATCATCACCCGAAACGCAATCACCCCGCCCCGGCGTTGCCTTCCTGCCGGCATATCATTGTTCCGGACATAACGAAAGAACAGATCATTGAGGTAATAGTTTATTCAAGAGCGGTATCGAAGATAAGGGATCATCTTTCTTGTAAATTATGTAGGCTTCCAGATTTAATCGCCACTCGGAACCGTCTTCTTTACAGATATAATTCTCTTCAACAGGACGCCCGATAACGATAAGAGGTGTGTTGTATTCTATATCGCCCGCATTCAACAACAGTTGCGGGTAAACCAACGTCCGCTTGCAAAGATATTCGTTGTTTTGCTCATCAATCATCTTTATTACAGCCGATTTTATATGTTCAGGCGTGTTTGCCCAGCAAAGGCCGTCAATTTTTATGATATACGTACCGGCCGTCTCCAGATCGTCAACAGGGGTTAAAGGGAGTTTGGCAATATACTCCACCGGAGTGACGATTATACCCACCGCTATCAGCAGGAAGATAGTGCAGAGAAGAAATCTGTTCATATTTTCAGCATCCTATCCTTTTTATCTTTGGTTTCGCAAAAAAAAAAGGTCACATCTTCTGATACCTTCTGATATATGTATGCCCGTGGAGCAGGCAATCTATCCAAAATAAGGATGCCTTCCCTGTTCAGAACCGCCCACCTTATTCCCTCCTATTCCCGTTTACGATCCGACCCCGGCCTGAAGATAAGATGCTCCATGATGAGCACCGCCAATACCCCGACCACAAAACCATTGCCGATAATGGGCCGTACAATGACAGGGAAGGCGTTCAAGACGCTCTGCGGAAGAAAAGAGATGATGATGCTCAGCATCAGGGGCAGCGCAATCACCAGGCCGTGTTCGAATTTAAAACCTTCTTCCGAGGCGCTGATCATGGACAACCCCGCCGCAATCTGCGAGCACATGATGTAGATCATGATGCCGCCCACCACGGCCGGCGGTATCATGCTCATAAAAGCAATTGCCGGCGGCATGAAGGAGATGGCCAGAAGAGCCGCCGCCGTGGGGATAAGGGTGAGCCGTGAGCCGCATTTCGTGGAGACAATCACTCCGGGGCTCAGAGAGAAGTTGACCGGCCCGATAACCCCCAGAAAACCGGCCAAAGTGTTGAGTGCCCCGGTCAGCATAAGCCCTCGGGTAACACGCCCGGACATGTTATCGGGCCTGAGCAGTCCGCCCAGCGAGTAGATCGAACCCAGGTCATTAATCGATAGAGCTATGAAACAGACTATAAAGGAGATGATCACCCCCGGTTCAAATTTGGGGGCAATAGTCAGATCCTGAAAAAAACCACCGATGATTTTATAGTCCGCCGCCGCCTCCACCGTCAAACCGGAAGGAAAGATAAAAAGATAGATGATCGTACCGGCAATCATTGCCCACATGATCAAGGCGGATTTCCAGAAGCCGGTTACAATTCTGTTCACGGCAAAGATGGAGATTACAAATACAAGGACAAAACACAGATGGACCGGAGCAAGCTCCGGCATGGCGGCCGAGGTGCTCAGGTCCAGGATCATAGGGGTAAGGGTAAAAGCAACCAGTATAAGTATGGTCGCCACCACCGGCGGGGTAAAAAGTTGTTTCATATAGCCGAAGAGCCCGGTGGCACTCAGGATAAAAAGAATCAGTCCCCCGATCGCCATCGCGGTATATACAGCGTTGATGCCGCTGCCCTGGCTGGAGACGATACCCACCAGAAGTATGGTTGCCGGACCGGTTATCAGCGGCAGTCGATGCCCCCACAGCAACTGTGCCAGGAGGGCAAGCCCGGTAATAAAAAATATCTTCTGTATGTAGATGGTCTGAGCGGCAGGTGCGGTAAAATGTAAACCGGCCACGATCTTACCGACGATAATGACGATGGGGATAATGATGGCCAGCCACTGCATCCCCAGGAGCATCAGTTCTGAAAACGTAGGGATATCATCCAATCCGTATTCAAGTTTCCGGTTATCCATAATAATTATCAACTCCTTGTCTGGATGGGGCCGGAATTCAGATTATCCGGGTTTATATTTAAAGATTTTGATCTTAAAGTGCTTGATTTTCCGCATCAATATTTTCTTGTAATGCTCGGGTGGGCATCTTCGCATTGAGCGGTCTTCTTTTCCCGCCCGCCACGCGGCCTTATCCTGAAAAAACTCAAAGCCGCCGCTTAAGACAGCCGGGGTATTTCTTTATCTTTCTTTCAGCAGATCCCTTATCTCCGAAAGCAGCTTTTCTTCGTTGGAAGCAATATATTCCACAGATTCGGCAGGCTCTTCCTCTTTTTTTATCTTTATTCTGATCAGTGCTCTGATAACTATAAAAAGCGAAAAGGCAATGATTAAAAAGTCCATGATACTCTGCATAAATGTACCATATCTGATCACGGCCTCCCCTACCCGGAACTCCAACGAGGTAAAATTAATTCCACCCAACAGGAGGCCGATAATAGGCATCAGGATATCATCGACCAAAGAAGATACTATCTTGCCAAATGCGGCGCCGATAATAACCCCGACAGCTAAATCCAAAACACTGCCCCGCGCCACGAACTCCTTAAATGATTTCCAGAGCGTAAAACGATCTGTACTGTGC
>JBASYW010000312.1:0-9013 GCA_049277715.1 Dethiobacteria bacterium
GGGGCAGCCATGAGCCTGCCCCTTCACATTAATGCCTGCAGATACAGCCTCTGCTCTAATACTCTCTTTTCTCCCAGACCATGACCGCCAGTTCCAAAAGTAATCCGCCGATGAAAATGCCCAGACCGATGGGGATGAAAGTCTGTTGTCCTTCCCAGTATCCGTTGATCCGAAGCTGATGAATGATGGAATAATTACGGATGGGCTCAAAGAAACCAAGGGCAAAATATAAACCCCAGAAGATGGCGGAAAACAGGCCCGCGGTCCATGTTCTGGTAAAAAATGATGAAAATAAAACCGTGGTTATGTAGATGACGGCACAGATTATAAAGGTTACGGTGCAACTTAAAAACAGTTCGATAATATCGACCTGAAAGCCGGAGCGGAACAGCGGAGCAACAAATATCAACGACAAGCCGTAAACGAAAAAGGCGAGCAAGGTCAGACCGGCGATGATTTTTGTGGTTACTATTTCACGGCGGGAAACGGGTTTGCTGAGCAGATAGGCGGTTGTTCCCGCAGACAACTCTCCCGCCAAGGATGAGTACCCCAACAACAATGCCAACACCGCCGAAAATTGAAGAAGGGCAACCGCAGACCAGGATATCCATGGATTGTCACCAAAAGTGGAGACGGTAATCCCTTCCCATAACCGGAACCCTCCGGGCAGAACGATAACCTGATTACCGATATACGGGAATAGGATCAAGGTGATCACCGCCAGCAGAAAAAACAATAGAAATAAACGCCGATATCCCCGCACTTCTTTGGACCATAAACTTCCATGAATCAAGTCTTCTTCTCTCCTTTTAGGTAATGGAGGCAAAGTTCCTCTACATCGGCAGGCAGTTCATCGGAGCTAAGTTCTTGCACCATGCAGTTTTTCAGAAGTTTACCCCGGTACATCAAGCTGAGTTCGCCGGAGATCATCTTTATTTCGTCAAGGCTTCCGGAAGCCAGCAGTACGGCCATCTTTTTCCGGGCCTGCTCGTAAGAGAGCGCCTCAAAAAATATCTGTGCTTCAGGGGTCCGGCGGAAATTTATGGTCGGCTCGTCTAGAAGCAGAAGTTCCGGCTCATGCGCCAGCGCCAGGATAAGAGCCAGCAGAGTCCTGTGAGCATGCCCAAGCTTCCTGATCGACCGGTTGGCCGGCAATGCAAAACAATCGAGATAATGGTCAACCAGTTGTTCATCCCAGGAAGGGAAGAAGTTCCGGGTAAAGGAGATCATTTCCCGGACAGTCATGAAGTCGTAAAGGGCGTTATCGCCGGAAACATAACCCAGTTTTTCCCGAAGATTGATACTTTCAGATATAATATCATAACCCAGGCAGAAACCTCCGCCGGAGGTAGGTTTTTTAAAACCCATCAGCAGTTTTAAAAAAGTTGTTTTTCCGGCCCCCCCGGGCCCCAGCAAACCATGAATTTTACCTCGCGGCAATCTCAGATAAACATTGTTGACGGCTACAACCGAACGGTATCTCTTGGTAAGCCCCCACGTTTCAATCGCCATTTTCATGGATTATCCTCCTGAGAATCCGGCCGGGGCATTTTCCGATGCAGTTTGCGGAGTTCTTCTTCGGTAATATTATCACTGTTTGGCCATAAAATAAAGGTTTTATCTCCTTCCGTCCAGGCCAGAACAGGTTTTCCCATACTATCTCTGAGCAAGATGAAGGGAGCTCCGTGCAGATCGTTCAGAGATTCCGGAGGGATAAACTCACCGTCGTTTCTTGCATAAATCGGAACTGCATCGGAAAGCATGTCAGAATCGCCCTCCAAAAACGACAACTCCCGATCGCCGTCAACATAAAGATATCGGGTCAGCGAACCTTCGGTCCGGGGTGCACCTTTAAGCCTGAACCGCCCCAGCACTCGAGGGGGGAAAGAACGACGGGAATCCTCCATCGTCGCTCCCGGGGATCCCGCGTCTTTGGCGGGCACAGAATCAGGAGCAGATTCGGGGGCGAAATTTGCCCCTTCATCATCAGCCATAATTGACACATCGCTCTCTTCGTCGGCTGCTTCGGGATGACTGCCCAGATATTTATGGGTAGATGAGAACTCCCCCTCGGCAAGATCATGACGATAATCCTTGATAATGCTTGTAGCCCATATTCCCGCACCGATAAACAACATGACTACGGCGGCAATATTTAAAGAACGGAGCCAGCCGGTACGATATCGCCTGCTCTTCTCGGCGGCTTCATGTTTGCTTAATCGCCGGGATATCTGATGCCAAGCTTCGCGGGTGGGCGCACTTTCACTTTCCAGTCTTTTAAGCTCGGCATTGACAGCTTCTTTGATTATATTTTCATCTTCAACCTCAATGGGGTGGAGATCATCCATCTAGTTCACCTCCACATCTTGATCTTGCTCTTTACTTAACAGACTGCCCATCGAATCATTTTGTTCCCCGTTTTCCAGTATTTTTAAAAGTTTTTGGCGCGCACGGTGCATTCTTGATTTTACCGTCCCGGCCCTGACCCCCAGAAACGAGGCGATATCTTCTATTTTCTGATGATGATAGTAATAGAGAATGATCACCTGATACTGTTCCGGCGGGAGAGTGCGGAGTGCCGCTCGGACCAACTCGGCCTTCTCATTTTGCAGAACCTGCTCTTCAACAGAAGAAGAACCTGAAGGATGCGCCTGCCCGTCTGTAAAGAAGTCGGCGGTGGGAACATATTTTTTTTCGTTCTTCAGGGAATCCAGCGCCAGATTGGTGGCTATGGCGGCAAGCCAGGAGCCGAATTTAGCCGGTTCCCGAAGGCTTTTCAGTTTTCTGAAGGCACGATAAAATGATTCCTGAGTAAGGTCTTCGGCCCATTCCCGGTTGCGCACCAAGGCCATAACCGTGGCAAAGGTTCTGCTGTAAAAATGCTCAAAAAGCTCTCTTAAGGAAGCTTGACTTCCGCATTTGACCAGAAGTTCCACCCTGGCGGGTTCCAAGTTTTAACCTCCCCTGTAAAGATCCCGGTACCGTTACCATGATAATCTTTTTTTAATTATCTATTTTATATATATCTTAAGATTAAATGAGCAAATTGTAAACAGAATAAAAGGATCAACCGGCAACCATTTATTTTCTTTTTTTATAAAAATAATCGGTGCTGACGGATAATGCCCCGTGCATCCATGTCCAAAGGATTATTTCCAAAAGGGCAGTAAAGATATGGGGGGGGCAGACGTGCATGAGGGAAAACATATTGTTTTAGAGGGCGGAACGAAGTGGTTTTTGAGCCGATTGGTCCATGGAGTGTACTGGAACAGGCAGGCAGAACAAGAAGAGAGACGACGGGGTAACTTGGAGGATGCAGAAAGAGGGTGAGGGACATCAGGCGGATTATCCTGACCTCCCCTCCGGCAGAGAGGGCGGATCAGGTTTCTTTGATCAGATGACCGATCTTGCGCACGTAGAAATCAGTGAGTGAAGCGGATATCTCCTCATTAAATCCTTCACCATAGATATGGTAGGCGGGTTTGTCCGGATCAGGCAGAACCAGAGCCCACCCTTCGGGATGGTAAACCTTGAGGCCGTCGACCATCTCGGTCTTCTCGTCGGCGGCATCTTCTATCAGCAGGCGCATGACACGGCCTTTTTTCCCCCAGGGGCAGGGAACCTGTCTTTCTAAAAGATTTATGGCCGGTATCTCGGTGAGCAGCGTGGAGAGGTTGGTTTCCTGGACGGCCATGAATTCAAGCAGGTAAACCAGGGCGCCGATACAGTCCAGGTTCAGCGCGAGAGTAGAGGAACCGTCAAACCGCTGCCCTTCTTTTCGCTGCAGTGCGTCCATCTGGTAAAAAGGGGCGGTCCGCGTGCGTAAAACTCTTCCCTGATAGCGGGCCGCAAGTTTCTCGATAACTCCCGAGGAGTTAACCGGAACAGCCACGGTTTCACCTTTACGCATGCGGAAGAGAAGCAGTGAAATAAGCGCCTTGTAAAGCTCTCCTTCCACAACGCGGCCCCGTTCATCGATCAGCACCATCTCTTCGGCGCCGGGATCAAAAATTACTCCCAGGGTGGCCGAAAGCTGCCTTACGGCCGTGGCCACTTCCTGCCGATGCTGGCGGAGTTCCTTCAATGATCGGGGTTCTTCATGGATCGGCGCATTCAGATTAAGCGAAATCACCCGGCAACGCAGTTCCTGAAGCAGGGGGAAAAGAGCCTTCTCGATGAGTGGCAAAGGATAGCCGACCACAATCCGAAATCCGGCCCGGCTGATGGTCTCCAGGTCTATATCTTTCAACATCCGTCTCCGGTACTGCGGTAGAAGATCGGGCAGGCGCACAGGTTCTTCGATAGCCATTCCCGGGATACGTGCAAAATCCTCACGAAAATAAAGTTGTTCCACACTTCTTTCCTGCCCCCGAGAAAGGTTTAACCCCCGGCGGTCCACAAATTTAAACAATACCGTCGGAGGATCAAAATCGATCAGGTGAACATAGATGCCCCCATCAATTCCCATCTCCACAACCTGGCGGCGCAGTACGGGGGTGATGGTCTCCCCAAGGTCAAAAACATTTAGTCCCACGGAGAGGATCCCTCCGGATAAAGCCTGTTTGAACATACGCGAGGCCCTGTAACTGTCGCTTCCCAGAGCGATGGCGCCCTCTTTAACGGTGGATGCAAAGGCGGCTCCCAACCTGGCGGCCGATTCGGGAAAGAGCTCCCGGTTTACCTCACCCCGAACACCGTCAAAGCCAAACAGCTTCCGTAGCCCCCTGGTTCCCCAGATGAGATTTTCCCGAAGCGTTGTGCCGTTCTCGACCCTCTTCTCCGGCCAGATTTTTACTTCGGGTTTGATCACCGCGCCCTCTTCAACCGTACTTCGTTCACCGATAACCGCCCCCTCATAGACGTGAACCGAAGGCTCCAGATAAACGGAATTGCAGAGGATAGCCCCTCTTACCGCACTTTTTTTACCCAGGCATACCCCGTCCCAGGCGATACATCTTTTGGCCGAGGCCTGCTCTTCGATCAGGTTCCCGGAACCGAGAATTGATTCCTTAACGGATGCACGGGCCTCGAGCACACTGCCCGTACCGATATAAACAGGGGGGGCAATGTAGACACGAGGGTGCAGTTGCACCTCCTCTTCCAGCCAGATCCCCTTCTCCGCTTCCCGGGCCTTCAGGCGGAGAGCAACCTTGCCCTCCAGAATATCACGGTGGGCCCGGCTATACTGTTCCAGGTTGCCGATATCACACCAGTAACCGGGCAGCACACAGCCAAAGAGGGGTTCTTTACGTTCCAACAGGATCGGGAAGAGATCTTTGCTGAAATCAAACATTTTACCCGGTTCAATCAGGTTGAGAACCTCGGGTTCCAGTATGTAAATTCCGGTGTTGACCGTATCGCTGAATACCTCACCCCATCCCGGCTTTTCCACAAATCTGGTGATGCAGCCATCGGCAGAGGTAATTACGATGCCGTACTCGAGGGGAGTATCCACCGAAGTAAGAATCAAGGTCGCCAAAGCCCCTTTGCGACGGTGGAATTCAAGGGCGGCGGATAGATCAAAATCGGTCAGCGCATCGCCGCTGATAACCATGAAGGTCTCGTCCAGGAAAGAGGCCGCATTCTTGACGCTGCCGGCCGTTCCCAGCGGCTCCTCTTCGGTATAATAATGCATGTTGAGCCCAAAACGGCTTCCGTCTCCCAGCGTATTTTTTATTTCTTCGGGCAGGTACTGAAGGGTGGCCGCCACCTCCCTGAATCCATGCAGATGAAGAAGCTCCAGCGTATATTCCATCAGCGGCCGATTCATGACCGGCACCATGGGTTTGGGCAATTCGCAGGTAAGGGGGCGCAGACGGGAACCGCTGCCTCCGGCCATCACTATTGCTTTCAAAGAAGATCACGCTCCCGGCTAGATTAGATGTGTTTGTTTGGTCATTGGTATTGTTTATCCATCATTAGGTTGGGGTATTAAAAGTTATTTATTCATCTAATTATTTTGCTTTCATGAAAAGAGGCCGCCAGATACTCATCCTTTCTTCCTTTCTTCAATTCATCCTTCCAGATGCGGGCCTCCGGCAACGAGATTACTTCCCGGTAAACCCTGATGGTATCCCGGGCAATACTTTTCCAGGAAAATTGGCGATGGATATCGTGATGGGCTTTCTTGATCAGTTTTTCACTTACATCAGGAGAAGAGAGCAGCGTCCCGATCTGCCGGGCAAGCGAGGCGGGATCACCGGGAACTGCTTTCAGTCCATTTTCACCGTGGGTAACGGTCTCTTGAAAACCACCCACATCACCGACAACCACCGGGGTTCCGGCGGCCATGGCTTCCAGCGCCACGATGCCAAAAGGTTCGTACAGGCTGGGGAAGACGGCGACCGAGGACCAGTGATAAAGCTGGTTGCGCGTATAATCGTCAATGTAACCGCCAAAGACAACGTGGGGATCCAGCCCCCGGATGGCCGATTGACGCTGCAGCTCTTCTTCGTATGGCCCGGTTCCGGCTATAACCAGTCTCACATCGGGAAACTGCTCCCGAACCAGAGGAAGTGCGTTCAGCAAAACCTGAACCCCTTTCTCCTGAACAAGCCGCCCAACATAAAATATTATTTTCTCGCCGTGAGGGGCAAACCGATCACGTACAGTAGGATCCGGCCTGGAGATCTGAAAAGACTCCGGGCGTACACCGTTGGGGATGATCTCTATTTTATCGCGGGGGGTCTGGAATACGGCAACCAGTTCATCTTCCATAAAACGACTGCAACATATTGTTTTCCATGATTCATATATCAACTGCCATTCGACCTCACCGATATATCTCTGTTCTTCGGTGAAGAGCCCCCCGTTGCGACCATGTTCGGTGGCATGGATGGTGGCGATCAGCGGAAGATGGTAAATGTGCTTGAGCCCGCGGCCGGCGTATGCCGCAAGCCAATCGTGAGCGTGAACGATATCAAAGCCGCCCGTGCGGTTGATCAGGGATACCCCCTTTTCCATCAGGGCCAGATTGAGCTGCTGCACCCAGGTAATAAAGCTCAACTGCCTTCCGGGATAGGGTTTTACACGGTGCACGATAACTCCATCGACTATCTCCGTTGAAGGTGACGATGTGGCCGTGGTTATTACCTCCACGTTCATTCCTTCCTCGGCCATCGCCCGGGAAAGCTCATAGACATGCTGAGAGAGCCCGCCCACGGAAAAAGGGGGGAACTCCCAGGACAGCATCAATATTTGCATCGGAAACAACCTCCCTAAATTTAATCGTATAATTTTTATTATTTCCCAGAAAAAAATAAACTATCATCCCCCACCCCAATGTCAATGGACCTGTCCCCTTTATATTAGCCGGCTTTGAGCATCGTCTTCCGCCACAATGAGCGGCCGTCGGTCTGTATAATCACGGCACCGTGAATATCGTTCCGGTACGTTATTATCCCCATATCATTCAGAGTGCTTATCATCGCGGGGTGGGGATGTCCGAAAGAGTTCCTGCCGACCTGGACAACCGCCACCTGCGGTGAGACTTTTTCCAGAAAGGGAACAACCGGATCAAGGCTGCCTCCATGATGGGGAAACAGGAGCACCCGGGCGGATATATCCGCTCCCGAGGCGAGCAAGCCTGATACCGCTTCTCCTTCAATATCTCCGGTAAACAGGAGGGACGCCTCTCCATAGGTGACGCGGAGAACGACGGAGTTATTGTTCGGATCGCTGCGGGTACCCCTGAAGAGCTGCTGCGGAGGTGAAATAATCTCTATAAATAAATTTTTACAGGGTTTTAATGACCCGCCGGCATATACTTCCTGCGGTTCCACGCCCTTTTCCCGCATGAGTTCCAGAAGTTCTTCATAATAATCAGATTCTCCGGGGGCAGGCGATACGAAGATACGGTGTAGAGGAAGATTATCAACCACGGCAAAGAGGCCGCCGAAATGATCTTCATGAGGATGGGTGATAACCAGAAGATCTATTTTTTTAACCCCCTGCCGGCGCAAAAAGGGCAGAAGAAATTTTTCTCCGATCTGCCCTTTGCGGGATGGATCCGTATAAGCAGGTTCCCCTCCTCCGTCGATCAGCATGTTAAAACCACAGGAGGTTTCAAGATAAACGGCGGCTCCCTGACCCACATCAATAAAGTAAACGGTCAGCCCGGATGCCGGTGCACCCGTAAAAGCTCCCGCCCATACCGTCAGGGTGATGCCCAGCAGGACGATGATGATGATCCGGCCTGCTCCCTGTTTACCGATGGTGTTTTTAACATGGGATGCGGCGGTGGAAAAATATCCTCTGATCACGCTGATATTCAGGCTGTTCCCGGTTTTCTCATGATCCGCAGCCTCTGCAGTCCGGCCTATCAGTTGAAGATGACGGTAATAAGCTTTCACCAACAGGGCAAGCCCCAGATAATATATCAGTAAAAAGGAGATGCCCGGCGTGACCTCAAGATATACCCAGGGGGCTTCGGCCAGGTACGATATGCGCAAAATATAAGATAGAAGGGGCAGGTTGGCGGACAGCAGGAGGGAAGAAAGAGGGGGCCACAGCAGGTAGATCAGGCTGCCGGCAAGGCCCAGGCCAACTACCAGCGCCATTACCGGCAACATCAGAATATTGAAAAACAAGGCCACCAGCGGCAATTGATTAAAATAATAGGCGCCCAGAAAGAGGACACCGAGTTGGGCGGCAAGGGTTACCGCCACCAGTTGCCCAAGGCAGGACGGAAGCCGGTAAAGGAGCTCCCGGTAAAGAAAAGGATAGAGGTAATAGATTGAAAGGGTGGCCGCATAAGAGAGTTGAAACCCAACGGTGAAGAGAAGCAGCGGGTTATAGACCAGCGTAATAAGAGCGGCCAGAGCTATTGCTGAAGGGAAATCTTTCTCCCTGCCGGAGAGCAATGCCACAAGCCCCATGGTCATCATCACTGCCGCACGCAGGGCTGCAGGCCTCATCCCCGTTAAATAGGCATAACCAAATATTAAAACAATGGTCAAGATAATCGCCGACGGCCCTCCGGCCTTTAACCCCACCAGCCGCCAAAGACCGAGGA
>JBASYW010000313.1:0-3067 GCA_049277715.1 Dethiobacteria bacterium
ACCTTGGCCAGAGGAATAGCCTGAGGATAGATCGGCCAATCAGAGCCGAAAAGAAGACGTTCAGGCCCGAGCCGCTCGATCATCTCCAGCAAGTGCGCCTCCGGCTGCCCGCTCACCTCCAGATAAACAGTGGGGTGCTTCTCGGCAATGGCTATGGCCTCACGATAATAATTCATCGCCGCATGGCCGAGAATGCAGGGACTGTCTTCAAGAGCCTCCGCCATGGCCCAGTAATGGCTGATATCCGCATGCTCACGGGCCCTCTTGGGCTCGAAACCGTTAAAACCGCTGTGGGCCAGAACGGGCATCCCCCCCGATTTTTCCCTCCACAGTTTAAGCAGACTGATTACCTGCGGGGAATCGACCGCTGACAGCTGCATCTCCGGATGCAGCTTCATGCCGCGAGCTCCCAGGGCAAGATACTCATCAATCAATGCTTCACGCCGTTTATGGCCGGGATGCACACAGCAGTAAAAAACAAGCCGGGGGTTGGAACGCATGGCCTGCCCGAACCGACGTGAATTATAGGAATTGAAGATATCCAAACTTAACGAGACGCTCTTATCGATTTTCAGAGCGTCCATCTCTCTGATCAGGTTGGGGATGGTATGGGTATGGTGTTTCCCTGTTCGCCAGGGATGAAGAGCACAAGGAACATAATCCTGCACACCCCACTTGGGCCGGACATCATGAAAGTTCTGCCCCATGTAAACGTCGAGATCCACCTGCAGATCAGGCCCGAAATTATGATGTGTTTCCGACGTTTCTTTCAGCACATCGACCGGAGGCGCAAGCAGAACCGTCCATCCCAGATGCGTGTGAAAATCAATCAGGTTATCCAGTTCCGGTACTACCAGCGCCAGGCGGCCGTCACTCAGCAACTCAAAATATTCAAGCTCCGCCAGAGCACGCCAGTTTTTAAAAACTCTCTTCTTGTTCATATTTAACCACATCCCCCATCAGTTTTGGTTATTAAACAAAAAGGTTATTTACGAATTCGATCAGCAGGGCTTTGGAAATATCGGCAGGCATAGCATCGAGAATACAGCTCACCAGACCTAAATCGTCAACATTGCTATCACCGCCGTCAATCCCCGCCAGGGCCAAAAACTGTTCTACGGCATTATCGCCGAAGGCGGTTAGCATATTCTCAACCTGCTCGCGGACTGCCCGGATATCGATCTGATTCTCCGAGGCTTTAACCTCTTCCACACATTCGGCCAGATCCTGCAGAAATTCATCGACCCGGGGAACGTTGTAATTCATCAGCGTGATATGAAGGTTGTGAGGCGTTTTTTCGTTTGAAAACTGCGGCTGCAGGTACCAACCCCTTTTAGCCATAGAATTGGCCAGCTGAAAAACATTGATATTTCTTGAAGCAAATGAAAAGATGCTCATCTCCGGTTGGCCAAGAACATAGAGGCCGTCAATAGAATTGATTCCCTTCATCATCCGGCGGGTAGCCGCCATCACATCGCCAATTATTTTTTGGTAGCCTTCCCGGCCCAAAAAGTTGATGACAGCCCATGCGCCCGCCATGGGACCGCCGGTCTTGCTGCTAAGCATCGTGGCATTGAACATCGCATATGCCGAGGTTGCAGTGGTTGCAAAAATCTGATGTTTCCTGATATCCCTGTTCCGGTAAGAAATGGCCGAAGCTCCTTTGGCGGCATAGCCAAACTTGTGCAAATCGGCAGATATGGAGGTAACGCCGGGCACGGAAAAATCAAAGTCGGGAATATCAAACCCTTCCATATCCCGCATGAAAGAAAGCATGATCCCGCCCATGCAGGCATCCACATGGAACAGCAGATCATGTTCAAGGGCCAGTTGGCCGATTTCACGAATGGGATCAACCACTCCTTGCGCATAGCTCGGCGCTGAAGCCACAAGAATGATGGTATTCTCGTTGATCGCCGCACGCATTTTGTCTACATTGGCACGAAAATCATCATCAAAATCGGTCATCACCAGCTTGATTCCAAAGTATTCAGCCGCCTTGATAAACGAGCTATGGGCGCTGCGGGGGATGATCATCTCCGGCATTTTTATATGGGGTTTTTCAACCGCGGCTTTATCACGGGCCGTTTTTATGGCCAGCATGTTACTCTCGGTGCCGCCGGATGTAAGGTTGCCGACCGCCTCTTCATCACCCCGGAGCAAATCAATAACCGCTCTGACCACTTCCTTCTCCAAGCGGGCCAGACTGGGAAATGAGGTCGGATCAAGCCCGTTTTCCGTCAAAAATTCCATATAAGCTTCCTTGATCACATCTTCGGCCTCCGGGGAAGCCATGAATGTATATGCAAAAACCTTTCCACTGCGCCAATCCAAATCGTTTTCCTTGTACTGCTTCAACGTTTTCATGATCTCTTCTTTGCTTCTGCCTTTTTGCGGAATGGTCATTTGATATAACCCCTTTTCAACAAATGATGGTGAAAATTATACAATTTTCTAAATAAAGTATAAACAAGGTCCGATTTTGTGTCAAATAAAATTCCCGGCTCCTCTTTTCCGAATCATCAGCGGTATACGCGCGGAACAATATATCATATCAATCTATAACATGGCCCGTGGTCTGTCAGAAGTAATTAAAAAAGAGGGGAGCTGTCAGTTAAACAGCCCCCCTCTTCCCCGGTGCTTTCGACCGAGCCGGCCCGGCTACTTCAACCCCTCGTAGAGCGAATTCAACAGAACCCGATTGGGGTCATGGCTCAATTCCCATATCATCGCCCCGGCCAGTCCGTTGTCTTTAACATATTTGGCTTTAAGCCTCATCGACTGCTCGTCCTCATAACTGATAAAAGTGGAACCGTTAAACAACCATGGGACCATTGATTCGGAGTGATAGTAGCGCCTGTAACCCGAAGCATGCAAATAATTGGCCACTACCTGGGCATAACTTATGGAAGACCCCCCCGAGTAATAACGTTGATACAGGCCGTTATTGGAGTTGGTAACCCCGTTGTACCTATGCCCATAGAAAGGAACCCCCATCACCAGCTTTTCTTTTGGAAATCCGGCATTCAGCCAGGCTTTTACCCCGGCATCCACACTCCACTTATAC
>JBASYW010000314.1:0-2767 GCA_049277715.1 Dethiobacteria bacterium
GGGCCGGGGTGATTACGTTTCGGGTGATAATGGTGATCCTTAGTGGTTAAGATTCTTCGGTCGCTGCCGCTCCCTCTGAATGACAAAATAAAGGGAATAAAACCGGGGTTTGGGAATAAAACGTAAGGTTATACGGCCAGTAAGACAACGTCGAGCCGCCGGGCCGGGGTGATTACGTTTCGGGTGATAATGGTGATCCATAGTGGTTAAGATTCTTCGGTCGCTGCCGCTCCCTCTGAATGACAGAAAAAAAGGAGACGCTCCCTCTGAATGACAGAAAAAAAGGAGCCGCTCCCTCCGGATGACAATAACATTTACTGTCATCCGGAGCGCAGCGAATAATTTTGCCCAATTACTAGACACAAACTTCTACCGATCAAGTCTTGAACCAAAAAAAGAAAAACTGTCCCCTTGACTATTATTCGTTCATGATTTTGAAGTTTTTCAGGTTGCTTCTGTACAGATTCTTGAATACGGAGTAATTGCGATCGTAGATCTCCTTGTTTTTAGGCTCGGGATGATATGTTTTGGTCACCGGGATAAACTTTTTGGCCTCTTCGAAGGAAGAAATCACCCTTAAACCCACGGCAATTACCACCGCGGCACCGACTGCCCCCACATTCTGGGGACTGCTTACCGTCTCGACCTTTCGTCCGAGGACATCGGCAAGAATCTGGCAGGTGACATCGGAAAGGGCGCCCCCGCCTACAAATCGGATCGTCCGGGATGTCCTGATTTTTTTCTCCTGTGCTTCAAGCATCCAGTTCAGATGGAAACAGATGCCCTCTAGAACGGAACGGATCAATTCCGTCTTTCCCGTTTCAAGGCTGATATTGAAGAACATCCCACGTACGTTGGGATCCTCAAAGGGGCAACGGTTGCCGTGCAACCAGGGAGTGAAGATAACTCCGCCGCTGCCCGGAGGTATACTGCTGACCACGTGTGAGAGATAATCATAAAGGCTCTTGTAGATCTTTTCCGCGGATTCATCGATCGTGGTTCTCTGCAGGTACACACCGATCTCGTCCAAGGCGAGATGATCTTTTACCCATTCAAAGCATTTCCCGGCGGTCTCCAGTTCGGCAAAATAGTTGAATTTGTCGTGCTGTGCTCCGACGATTGCGGCAATCATGGCGAAGGGATCGACGATGGATCTATCGACCACCGTGGAAACCCATCCGGATGTCCCCGTGTATATATGGGTATCGCCAAGGGATACGGAGCCGGCGCCTACCCCGATCAGGGATGCATCGCCGCCACCGCCGAAGACAGCTGTTCCCGGAGCCAGTCCCAGCTCGGCCGCCGCCTCTGCGGTTACTTCACCGACTTTGTCGGTTGATCTTCTGATCTCCGCCAGATGGGCCATATTTACACCCAACATCTTGCATACTTTTTTGCTCCACCCCTTTTTGCCCTCACGGATATTGTAGAGCAGGGTGGCAAAGGCGGAATCCTCGGTCATGATAAACCGCCCCGTACAACGGGCGATCAAAAATTCTTTCACATCGAGCCACTTGTACACTTTGCTGAAGACCTCCGGTTCATTATTCTCCACCCATTTGTATTTCCAGACCGGATCTTTAACACTGGCTGATACTGCGCCTGTTTCCCGTAGCGATTGGATCAGTTTCAGGGCGTTGACGCCGGAAATCTTCAGGCCATGTCCCATCCCTTCCTGCAGTTCTTTTCTGGCGCGTTGATCCATGTAGCTCATCATGCGTCGCAGAGGTTTGCCGTTCCGATCCACGAGAACCAACCCCTGCATCTGGGAGCAGAAGGAGATGCCGGCAATATCCCGGGGGTCGATCTCGTTGTTGGCAAAGATGTCCCGCGTCGTTATACACATCGCCTTCCACAATTCCTCCGGATCCTGTTCGGCGCCTCCGTCCTCCAGGATATAAAGATTGTAAGTGGAATACTCCGATCCAAGCAGTTTTATCTCATCGCTGATTTCCAGTAGACAGGTCTTGATCCCCGATGTTCCTACATCATAAGTAATAACTCGGATGGGCTCCTGCAAGAAAATCCCCCCTTAAATAAATTTATGGAGCTTTAAAAGCTGCTTTAATAAAATTCATGAACTGTTCAACCAGGAGATCATTATTGTCCAATATATCTTCTCCCGCATAAATCTCAAAACGCTTGCGGTAATAATCGCAGGAATAGGCAAACTGAAGCATCACAAAAAGATTATCCAGAAAAAACGCAAAGAATTGAGGGGAGATGTCTTCCCGAATTATGCCGGCCTCCTGTGCCTGCCCGATTAAAAACGTATATACCTTGGCGGAAATTGCCTCCATCCGGGAGGCGGCCTCCCAGGTGAGCTCTACATTGCTTTCCGAGGTCATCTCATTGTAGAGGATGATCAGGTTCCGGTGTGAGTGGGAAAAAGACTGGATCGTGCGCACGATCCTCTCTATTTTTACAAAGATGTCATCATTCGAGATCAACACTTCGTTCATCACATTTTCCAGAGATTCTATCCCCAAATATACACAGGTAAGGAAAAGGTCTTTCTTGGTGTCAAAATATTTGTAGATGGAACCCACACTTATGCCCGCCTCTGCTGCAATATCATTGATATTGGCATTGTTAAAGCCTTTGTAGGCAAATTCTTTGGCTGCTACATTGATCAATTTACTGCGCTTTTCCTCGGAAATTCCTTCAAATGTTTTCTTGTGATATTTTTTTCTCATCTTATCTCCGTCTGCTACCTCTTCTCTAGGGTGATAGTGAGTGAACACTCACCTTTTTGATAGCTAATTAT
>JBASYW010000315.1:0-6048 GCA_049277715.1 Dethiobacteria bacterium
GGCCATAGCCTTTGCTCTGGCGCGGGAAGGCGTGAAGTCTTTGACGGTAGCCAACCGCACCCTTGCCCATGCCGAGGAATTGCAGGAGTTGATCTCGGCGCATACCTCGTTCAGTGGTACGCGCGTAGTCCCCATGCAGGAGGAACCGCTGGCCGGAGAACTGCGGAAATCTTCATTGATCGTCTACTGTCTGGCCTCGGATCATGATATCCTGAAAGAAATTCCGGCCGCCTGCCGCAAAGAGGAGGGGGCACCGGACGGGCGCATCCTGGTCGACCTGCGTTATGCGCCGGCAGAGACCGAAATGATGCGATTGTTCCGCCTTTCCGGAGGAGAGGCCTTCAATGGAAAAGGCATGTTGCTGTGGCAGGCTGTCCTTGCTTTTGAACTCTTTACCGCGGGGGCGGGGAAGGGCGCCCCCCTGGAGACCATGCGCCGGGCTATTGACCTTCAATAAAACCTTGCAACGTTCCACGTTTTGATCTGCCGTTTCAGACCTTCATCATTAATCGACGCGAGCCCGGAAAATCAGACAGGAATGGAGCGTTATTTCAAGGTGGTTAAATCCGGGATGAGGACGCTGGGCGAGCTTCTGGTAGAGGCCGGAGCGCTGACCGCCCGGCAGTTTGAAGATGCCCTGAACAAGGCCGGAGAGTCCGGCAAGAGGCTGAGCCGTATCATTGCCGAGGAGAGGTATGTTTCCGAGCAGGTGTTGATGGAGACCCTGCAGGAGCAGTTGGATCTCGGGTTTATCGATCTGGACAGCTATGAGCCGGATCCCGTGGCGGCCGCCGCCGTTCCCGAAGAACTGGCCCGGCGCCATCATGTTATCCCCGTCGGCAGGGAGGGGCGCCGTCTGATACTGGCCATGGCCGACCCCACGGACAGGATCGCCATCGAGGATGTCTCCATCGTCGCCGCGGCGGAAGTTGAACCGGTGATCGCCTCCGAACGTGCACTCGGCGATGCGCTGGATCGAGCTTTCGGGACGGCCGGCCGGGGACGGGGGGAGGTTTCAGACCCGGCAGCGCCATTTCCATCCGACGAGGCCTCCATTGTCAGAGTGGTCAACTCGATCATCTGGAAAGCAGTCTCCGAAGGGGCCAGTGATATCCATATCGAGCCTGCCGAGGAGGGAATGCGTGTGCGCCTGCGCGTGGACGGCCTTCTTTACGATTACTTCACCCCCCCTGCAGAGAGCCATGCCCGGATCGTTTCCCGGATCAAGATCATGGCCCAGATGAATATCGCGGAAAAACGGCTTCCCCAGGACGGCCAGATAAAGCTGCGGCGCGGTCGCCGCAGCGTGAATATAAGAGTATCTACCCTGCCCACCGTCTACGGTGAAAAGATGGTGCTGCGCCTCCTGGAAAAAGAGAGGATCGTCCTGCCTCTGGAGGCGATTGGATTTTCCCGCCGGAACAAAGATTTCTTTATGGACTTTATCCGCCATTCCCATGGCATTATCCTTCTGACCGGACCGACGGGATGCGGCAAGACCACAACCCTCTACTCCGCGCTGAATTATTTGAATAACCCTGCTTACAACATCGTCACCGTGGAAGATCCGATTGAATTTCGCCTGGAAGGCATCAATCAGGTGCAGGTGAACAGGAAGATCGGTCTTACTTTCGCCGCCTCGCTACGTACCATTCTGCGGCAGGATCCGGATATCATCATGATCGGGGAAATGCGTGACCTTGAAACGGCGGAGGTAGGCATGAGAGCCTCTCTGACCGGTCACATGGTCTTCAGCACCCTCCATACCAACAACGCCTCCCAGGCGGTAACGCGCCTGATCGACATGGGGGTGCCTCCCTTTCTGGTCTCCTCCACGCTTGTGGGGGTGGTGGCGCAGAGGCTGGTGCGGAAGATCTGCCCTCACTGCCGGGAAGAGTATCGGCCCGGCGAAGAGGAGAGGAAACTCTACCGGGCTCTGGGCGGCGAGAGAGAGTTGCCGGCCATACTTTACCGGGGCAGGGGCTGCCGCCGGTGCAACGGAGGGTATCGCGGACGGACGGCGATCCATGAGCTGCAGCCGATCACGCCGGAGATGCGCGATCTGATTATGGAAGGAACAACCCCGGCCGTGCTGCAGAAGAAAGCGCTGGCACGGGGATGCCGCACGTTGTTTCAGGATGGATTGTTGAAAGCGGAGGAAGGAATTTCAACGCTGGAAGAGGTAAAAAGAGTGGCCTTGAGCGAGTTTTAAAGATCGAGCGGAGGTGCATAGATGGATGAGAATGTTATGGATATCGATCTGCTTCTGCAAAAAAGCGTAAGAGAGGGAGCCTCCGATCTGCACCTTACGACCGGGTTGCCGCCCATGCTTCGCCTTTACGGGGAGCTGCATCCGCTGGGAGAAGCAGCTCCGGGCCGGGAAGCTGATGACGCTGGGTACGGCATCCTGACGGCGGAAGATATCGCGTTGCTGGCGGAACGGATGATGGGCGAGACGGAAAAAAAATGTTTCCGGAGCCGGGGAGAGGTTGATTTCTCTTATGTTGCCGCGGGCGGAGAACGTGTGCGGGCGAATATATACCGGCAGAGAGGGGATACGGCGATCGCCCTGCGCATTATCCCGGAGGTGGTCCCGCAGATCGAGAGCCTCGGTCTCCCCGCAGCCATCGGTCAGATATGCGGCTACCGCAAAGGTCTTTTTCTGGTTACGGGTCCGGCCGGCTGCGGGAAGTCCACGACCCTTGCAGCCATGATCGAGCATATCAACCGTCAGTATCGCCGTCACATCATCACCCTGGAGGATCCTATCGAATATCTCCACAAGGCGCAAAGAAGCATGATCAACCAACGGGAGATCGGCCGGGACAGCCTGTCTTTTTCCCGGGCCCTGAGGGCGGCGCTGCGGCAGGATCCGGATGTGATCATGGTCGGCGAGATGCGCGATCTGGATACGATCTCGGTCGCCGTCACCGCGGCGGAGACAGGCCATCTGGTTCTGGCCACCATGCATACCGTGGATGCTCCCCAGACGATCGAGCGGATCATCGATGTCTTTCCCCCGCACCAGCAGCAGCAGATCAGGGTCCAGCTGGCCAATACGCTGCTGGGGATCGTCGCTCAGAAACTGCTCCGGCATAAGGACGGTCGCCGCTCCGTTGTCGCCGCGGAGGTGCTTATCGCCAATACGGCCATCCGCAATCATATCCGTGAGGGCAAGATATTTCAGATCTATTCAATCATCCAGACCGGTGGCCAAAAGGGGATGCAGTTGATGGATGCCAGTCTGTTGAAACTATACGAGCAGGAGATGATCTCGCTGGAAACGGCGGTTGAGAACGCCGCCGATCCCGAGAAGATAATCGTTCGTGCGGCAGACCCCCATTATAGAGGGGCCGGGGTGAAGAAAAACAGATAATCAAAATAAAGAACGGGCAGACCCCCATTATAGAGGGGCCGGGGCTGGGACGTGATGATATGACGGGAGGAGAGGGAAGATGCCCACCTACATATACCGGGCCAAGGATTGGCAGGGGCGGACGCGGAAAGGTTTCCACCGCGCGGAGGGGGTGCGTGAGGCCGCAACCTATCTGCGCAGCCGGAAACTGGTCATCCTTGATATCAGGGAGCAACCGGCAGCGGCCTCTTTTATGGAATCGCTGCAGAAAGAGCTTTCATTAAAAAAGATCAAATCACGCGATTACATGATCTTCTGCCGCCATTTTGCCACGATGATCTCCGCCGGCTTGACGGTCGTCAGGAGCCTGCAGATACTGGGCAGCGGGGAGGGAAACAAAACTTTGAAACGGACGATCGGGGCGGTGGCGCTCCGTGTCGAGAGGGGGAGCACCCTGGCCGGGGCGATGGAGCAGTACCCCAAAGTTTTTCCCTCCGTAATGACGGGCATGATTGCCGCTGCCGAGGCCGGGGGTATTCTTGGTGAGGTGTTGGAACGACTGGCCTTGCATTATGAGAGACAGAGCGATCTCGAAGAGAGGGTGCGCGGGGCGATGACCTACCCCCTTGTCGTGGCCATCGTGGCCCTTCTGGTTTTGGTGGTAATGTTTCTGTACATTTTACCTACCTTTGGGAGTATGTTCTCCACCATGGGTATCGAACTGCCGTTGATTACGCAGGCGGTCATCGGGGCGGGTGGCTTTTTCGGCCGTTACCGGTATACAGTTCTGATCATCGTTGCTGTTGCCGCGGCGATTTTCCGGATGTTCAAGAAGACCGATCGTGGGCAGAGACTTGTGGATTCCTTGAAACTGCGCGTGCCGATTTACGCCTCCAACTATAAAAGGATGATCTGGGCACGTTTTGCACGGACGATGAGCAGTCTGTTAAGCAGCGGTCTGGATATCCTCTCCGCCCTGGAGCTGGGCAAAGAGATCATCGGCAACCATATTTACGGCCGGGCGCTGGACCGGGTCGGCCGGGATATCAGCGGCGGCTGCTCTCTGGCGGAATCTCTGGGGGAAGGAGCCCTCTTCCCTCCGATGATGGTCGAGATGATCAGGGTGGGGGAGGAGACCGGCAATCTGGAGGGGATGCTCGGCCGGTCGGCCGATCTGTTTGAACGTGAATTGATCTATTCCGTGGATCGCCTGGCAACGGTGATCGAACCGGCCATCATTGTTTTTGTAGGTTTCTTTGTGGGGTTAATGGTCTTTTCGATCATTCTGCCCCTCTTTGGTATTTACGAGGGGATCTAGAATATATTTGCGGAGGTGTTGGGAATTATCAGGAAGATTGTTCTTGGAGAAAAAGGGTTCACCCTGGTGGAACTGATGGTGGTCCTGGCGATCATGGCCATCCTGGCCACGGTAGCAGTGGTTGCTTTCAGGGGGCGCATCGATGATGCGCGTCAGAGCGTGGAGAAGGCCAACATCGCGATCATACAGGGTGCGGTGGATCTCTATTACCATGATCACAACGAGTATCCCGAGAAGTTGGAAGACCTCTATGATCAGAGCCGGGGAGAGCCTTACCTGCGAACTTCATTGGAGGATCTCAAAGCGGATGGGGTGGAATACAGGATCTGCCCGCACAGCGGCAAGGTTACAGCCGCCAAAATCAAGGAAGGTCAATAGCCTTACTTTGGGGATGGATCAACAGGGATCCCGGCCTGCCGTATTTTGAACCGAAGGGAGTGAGTTCCCGGTGTCCCGAAATAAAAGGGGAGATAAAGGCGAGGGCGGCTTTACCCTTCTGGAAGTGCTGGTCACCGTCGCCCTCCTAGCCATTATGGCCGCCGTCATCGTGCCCGTCTTCACCGGCCACGCCCGGGAGGCGCGGATCAAAGCCGATACGGTCAATACCCGGCTTTTGCAGGGGGCGTATGATCTGTACTTTCGCGACCATGGTGAATTTCCTGTTCACCCCGGACACCCGGATGACGACGGTATCTATGCCCATGACCGCGAACACGAGCTGGTGACCGGCGGTTATCTTGACGAGATCCCGGCCAGCCCGTTTGGAATCGATCCCGGGTATCGACACGAAGGTAAACTTGTAAGAAGTTGCGCCGAAGGTGTATATTATAATCAATAAGGTAAATCGGCTTGAAATTCACGAAGATAGGGAGAATGTAAATGTCTTACTTGTACATGGCAGGTTGGTTTGTTCTGGGTCTCGTTGCCGGCAGTTTTATCAACGTGGTGATCTACCGTTTTCCCCGGGGCATCTCTCTGGTTAAAACCCGTTCCCGATGCCCTTCCTGTGAAGTCTGTCTGGGGCCTGCGGAGTTGATCCCCCTGCTGAGCTATCTGCTTTGCCGCGGCCGTTGCCGGCACTGCGGGGCCGGGATCAGCCCGCGCTATTTCCTGGTCGAGTTGATGACCGGATTGCTGTTCGTGGCTGTTCCCCGCTATATCGGCATCCATCCGGAGGCGCTGGGGCTCCTCTTTTTCCTGTGCTTGCTGCTGGCCATCTCGTTTATCGATATTGATTTCCGGCGTATCCCCAATGTGCTGCTGGGCATCGGGCTGGCGGCGGGGATCATCTCAAAACTTCTCGATCCCGCCGGCCGGGCGTTATCGTCCTGGATTGAGGCCGGATGGGGCATGCTGCTGGGCGGCGGTGTCATGC
>JBASYW010000316.1:0-17764 GCA_049277715.1 Dethiobacteria bacterium
GGCACGTTATCGTCCAGCCGGTAGCGCATCGGCGTAACCAAAAACCCCCTGTTACCCTCCAGCTCATTGTAGACCCCCATGCGGTAATCCCAGGTGTTTATGCCCGTCTTCTCAAATTCGTACTCGACGTCATAACGCCTGCCCAGAGAGTCATAGATATAATGATCAACCAGAGTAGATTCCCCGACTGCCAGACGGGTATCGAGATTACCGGTCAGCAGCGCACTAGAGGTAGCCTTGGCGATCATCTCCTCACCTAAAGGAATATGGATCGGGGTCAGTAGATCCGACTGATTGATATCGGCAACTTCACCGATCCAACCCAGAACATGAAGACCGTCAACATTTACCAGGTTTCCGCTGCCATCGCGGCCGAAGGAGCCGTCTCTGGTATAAAAAATGTTCTGTCCGTCACTGACCATGAAAAACCCGTTCCCTTCGATGGCCAGATCAGATGTCCGATCCGTGCTCTTGATCGGCCCCTGCTCGTGGTTTACAATGTTAGCCCCGACCCGGACACCCATCCCAATCTGCATGGGATTGGAACCACCACGATACAGGGTCGATGCCGTGGCCCCTTGCAAAGTCTGGTTAAACAGGTCTTCAAAACGCACCTGTGTATTCTTGTAAGCGAATGTATTTACATTGGCGATATTATGACCGATAGCATCCATCTTCAGTTGATGGCTTTTTAAACCCGTAATCGCAGTACTCATCGCTCGAATCATTTTAAAACCTCCTCAAATAACTTGGTTAACGTACCGGCGCGATCGTTCCGTTTCCATCATTCCACGGAACAGGCCTTCCTACAATGGAGGTCCGGGCCTATTTTACAATTATCGCGCTGTCAATGCCGGTAAAAATATGCTCCCGCGCTTCAACATCATCAATAGCCGTTACTATTGTTCTGTTCGCGACGCTGGCTACCAGGGCAATATCTCCATAGAGCAATAATGAAGAGCGGGCCCCTTTGCTTCCCGCTTTCTCCACCGCAGCGGATATCTCCTGCAAATCAGATTCTGCCAGTTTTATCTGGCGGTTTTCCATCCGTTCACGTGCATGGGCCGATATCCTGAGCCTGAATTTATCCTGCGCTCTCTCCAGTGTCTCCGTAAAAGAAGGAAGTATTTCGTTTTTACGTCCTGCAGATCGGCTTTTTTTATCGGTAGTTATGGATGCCGGTGATATCGGCTTGTCTGCTCCGATATTCCCGATATGTTCAACCATCCTGCTCGTCTCCTCCTTTCACGCTGACCACGGCGTAAAACGGATACTCCTTGCCGTTTACGGTGATGTACGGCTGCTGGAACCTAAAGTTTACGGAAGATACCACACCTTCCACGATCTGCTCGGATTCATCCTCTACAACGACTTCCCGGTTTAACAGGTTGAGAGCTTTAGCTTCATCGGAGGCCATCTTCTGAGCCTCCAATGCGTTCTGCATACTCGTAACCTGCTCCACCAGAGTAAACAACGTTAACTGGGTGATAAACTCCCCCATATCCTGCTGTTCGCTTAGAGGATCCTGGTAACGCAACTGCGTGATGAGCAGCTTGAGAAACAGATCTTTGTCAATATCCTGTTTCTTGGCTGTCTCCGCTGTTGTCTGATAATTATCCTGGGTATTGGAAACCCCGTACACATTGGTCATTTAAAACATCCTCCTTAAGCCCACAGTTCGAGAGATACACCCTCAACAGGAACCGACCATATTTCCGGAACCGCCTCCTCAACAATGCCGATACGGCTGCCGGCCCTTTCCGCCACACTTCTTCCATATGGCAAGCTCTGCCGGTAAGACAGATCTCTCTTCAAATCGTGTTCAGAGCAGAAAACATCTATCTTCTCCAAGGTCAGATTTACCTGTTGAAGCCGTTGTTTAATCTCTCCCATCCCATTTTCCAGCATGTCTTTTACTCTGCTCATCTCGGTTATTATCTCGGCGGTCATCTTTCCCTGATGAGAAAATACACGGATAACCACCTCTCCCAACGAAGGCGGATTTAAAGTCAGGCGCATCTCCGCGGGTATAGATTCATTTTCGCGAAAATAAGCCAGCCTTCCAAAAACCTGATCCACAACCTGTGCCCTCATACGTTCGAAGGAGTGTTGCGAAATCTCGGCCATCGTTGATGTAACACCCTTGTTCCCCGACAAATCCGTGGGGAACTTCAAGAAATCGAGCTGTAAATCGTGTTCCGGTTTGGAGGAAACAGATCGTTGTACCGAATCAGTCTTCTTGTCACCGGCGGAAATCAATGATTCCCTGAAAGCGCTATCTGCCTCTGACGCCGAACGTTCCGAACGTTCCACTCTCCCGTCAATGTTTTTCTCCGAAACAATTGGCGGTTCATCGAGCGCCGCAGATCCTTCTTTCCTTGCGGAACTCTCGGGGTCATTTCCTGGTTCTATCTCATCAAAGTCCACGGCACTGTTTGCCAAAACATCCTCGCTCGAACCTTCCGCTTCAAATGCCACTGACTGTTCGGCACCGAAGGTCATGGACTCCTCAAGGGGAATCCCCCCTCCCGGCGGTACCTCCCCGGTCTCCATGGAGAAAACATGGTCTTCCAACGACTCCGCCATTTCACCGTCTGATTCTTCCACGGGGATGTTCTCATACTGTTCCTCGGAAATACTGATTGCCCCGGCCAGGACGAGCCACTGCCAAATTAAATCCGGCGAGAGCTCCCCTTCAGGTACAGCTAAAAGCCGGGCTTCCCGGGAGCCTTCCATCAGCCCCATCAATTCTTCATCTGTTTCATTAAAAATATTACCGATATTATTTGGAATATCGTTCTCCGAATCTTCTGAAGAAAGTGCGGCGATCATCTCCAGCAAAGTAAGCTCAAAACACCCTTCTTCTTTCTTGCCCGGAGCAGAAGCCTCCGGGTTGACCGGAAAAGACAATATCTGTTTCAAAACCGGAATATCAACTTTCAATGATATCACCTCCTTTGCTTTGAATTCACGCTTATATATCTAATATATCCCGCCATCAAGGCGGCGTTTGCGTGCAAATGAATTCAAGGAAAGCTCATCAACAACTTTATGCTCCCGCCTGTTCTCGGATTCCCGATATTCAGCCAAGGATTTATCTTTCAAAATCTCCATAACCCGCCGATCCTGCCAGCGTTTTTTCAACTCCACTCTCTGTTTATCAACCGATTCCACCGACCTTTTTTTCTCCTCGGTCTTACGCTTGATCTTCCCTCCCAGATGCTGAAGATACGTATAAGTGTTACAGAGAGAGACGAGGTCAATTTCCCGTTCCGTCTGTCTCCTCCAGATCTCGTGTATACTCTCCCGCTCATCCTTGAGAACAGATAGCCGACGGGCAATCTCCTCCATAGCCGCTTTCCTTCTGGCCAGCTCCTCCTGAGCCTGCTCTTCCAGCCCGTGGCGATATTTTAAAATCTGTTCAAGACTGAACTTGAAAGCCATAATCCTCTCCCTGCTAATTCAACAATTCTTTTAGACGCAGAGGTATCTCTTCCCATTTACTTTCTTCTTCAATACCTTGGCTTAAAAACGTCATTATCTTTTTCCGTTTATCGATAGCCCGATCAATATCTTCATTTGAACCGGATACATATGCCCCAATTTTGATCAGGTCCTCGGCAGAATCATAATCCGACATCAACTTCTTGACCTCCGATGCCAGGCCAAAATGCTCATCGGTTATCAGAACAGGCATCAGGCGGCTGATACTGTTTAAAATATCTATGGAAGGAAAATGGTTCTGTGCCGCCAGCTTCCGGGAAAGAATGATATGCCCATCCAGAATACCCCTTACCGCATCGGTTATCGGCTCCGTAAAATCGTCACCGTCGACCAGAACAGAATAAAAACCGGTTATGCTTCCCCGGGACGAAGTGCCTGATCTTTCCAGATAACGGGCCAGCAGAGCAAATACCGAAGGAGTATAGCCCTTTGACGAAGGCGGCTCCCCGATGGCCAGGCCGATTTCTCTCTGAGCCATGCAGAAACGCGTAACCGAATCCATCATAAAAATTACTTTCTTGCCCTGATCACGAAAATATTCAGCAATCGTGGCGGCCACCAGAGCACCCCTGACCCTTTCCAGAGCAGGACGATCCGAGGTAGAGACTACCACCACTGATCTTTTCAGCCCCTCGGGGCCCAGATCATTCTTCAGAAAATCACCGACTTCACGCCCTCTTTCTCCGATCATGGCGATAACGTTTATATCACTCTCGCTATAACGGGCGATCATGGCCAGCATCGTCGTCTTTCCAACCCCGCTCCCTGAAAAAATGCCGATGCGCTGCCCCTCTCCGCAGGTAAACAAGCTGTCTACCGCCCTGATTCCCGTTGGCAACACCCTTTCAATCGCTTTGCGTTCCAGCGGATTCGGCGGAGGATTTTCTACCGAATATTCCGCTCCTTCGCCCGGAAGCAGGGGGGGCCCCCCTCCATCCAGAAGCCTTCCGAGCCCATCAAGAACTTTGCCTTTTAATTTATCGCCTACCCGCATGGTAAAAGCCTTGCCGGTAGGTATCACCGCACAACCGGGGCCAATCCCCTTAAGATCCCCTAACGGCATCAGCAAAGAAAGTTTATCGCGAAAACCTACTACCTCGGCGACAACCTTTCCATGGGAAGTGTTGATCAGGCAGACCTCTCCGATAAACGAATTTATCCCGCTGACCTCTACAACCAACCCTACCACCTGACGCACTTTGCCTTGTGAGATTCCACTTTCATGAGAAGCAAGGCAGGAAAGGTATTTTTCACTTTCAATCAATTGGCGGGCTTCATTCATGCGCCCCTTCCTCCTTTAAGATCTTACGTTCCTCCTCCCGCGCCAGCTTCATCATCGCTTCCCTCAGTTGTTCTTTCTCTTTCTCCAGGAAAAATTCCACCGCCCCGCTTTCGGATTCAACGCGGCAGCTACCTCTTGGCATCTCCTCTACGGGAAGGAATTCAATACTCTTGAAGTTCGGTCTGATCTTTGCAAATTTCTTTTTCAATTCCTCGCCATGCCGGAGACAAATATCGTAATCCTGCCCACTGACAAATACCTTTACCGTCTCTCCGTCAGGGACTTTGCTGATCGCCTCCCTGACAATGTTCAATACCTTCTCGGGAGCCAGGTCAAGTTGGTCAAACAGAAGCTTCTCGGCAACGGCCATCGCCAACTCGATCACCGTTTTTTCCGAAGAAGCAACAATCTCGCGGGATTTTTTCCGGGCCTCCTCCACGTAGCGTTGTGCCTCTTTAATATTGTCACGCGCCTCTTCTTTCAAATCTTCAAGCTCCTGAAGCGCCAGCTTTTTCCCTTCCTCAAACCCAAGGGCATAGCCCTTTCCATAGCCTTCCTCATAGCCTTCTTCACGGCCTTCCTTGATCGCCTTTGCCTTGAACTCCTCGACTTCTTCCAACAAGGCGGTTTTTAACCGGCTGAGTTCGGCCTGCGTCTCTTCCCTTAGTTTCTCAATATTTTCAAGTTCAAGCCGGATTGTTTCTTTGCTATCGTCAACTGCCGTCTGCGTTTGTGGCTCTAAAACCGGATCTTCCCGCTCTTTCTCGTCCGGTATCCCTTCCCCGGCCGTGAACTCTTCCTGATCTATAACTTCAATGTGAAAACGATATGTACGTATTCCCTTAACAGAAACACCTTTTAAAATATTCGATGTCAAAAAAATCAACTCCGCTCGGCCTTTGTTGGAAAGATAAAACACCCATGGTTAACCCACGATAACATCGTCTCCACCGCGGGAAAGGATAATTTCTCCGGATTCGTCCAGTTTTCTGATCACCGCTACGATTTTTTGCTGGGCATCTTCTACTTCCCGCAGACGTACCGGCCCCATATACTCCATATCTTCCTTGAGCATCTCCGCTGCACGTTTGGAGATATTTCTCATGATCCGTTCTTTCACTTCATCACTGGCTCCTTTGAGGGCCATTGCCAGATCCTTGGTATCAATCTCCCGTACAACTCTCTGGATGGAGTGATCGCCCAGAGTGATAATGTCTTCAAAGATAAACATCTGCTGGCGTATCTCCTCGGCAAGTTCGGCGTCTTCCTTCTCCAGTTCCTCAAGAATATGTTTCTCGGTTCCACGGTCAACGCGGTTAAGGATATCGACGATCGTGGGAATCCCTCCGGCGGCCGTAAAGTCCTGCTGAAAGACGGTGGAAAGACGATCACGCAGCACCTTCTCCACCCCCTTGAGAATATCGGGGGAGGTCCTTTCCATAAGCGCTATCCTCCGCGCAATATCAGACTGGACATCCGTAGGCAGGCTCGATAAAATGGCCGATGCCTGTTCGGCATCCAGATACGAAAGAATAAGGGCGATCGTCTGGGGGTGTTCCTGGTTGAGCAGGTTGACCACCTGTTTGGGCTCGGCATTTCTTACAAAAGTAAAGGGCTTAACCTTGCTGGATTCTTTCAGTTTCTTGATAATTTCCGCGGCCTTCTGCGGGCCGAAAGCTTTTTCCAGAACATCGCGGGCAGAATCCATCCCTCCGTCAATGATATACCGGCGTGCTTCAAAAAGAGCCAAAAATTCCTCGCAGACAGCCTCGATCTCATCCTTGCCCACAAACGTGGTATTGGCTATCTCCATACTTATTCTCTCAACTTCGGGACTGGTAAAATATTTTAGAATCTTGGAAGACAGGTTGGTCCCCAGCGAAAGAATAAATACCGCAATCTTACGCCCCCCCGTCATGTAGTTTGCCGGCTGCACCAAGACACATCTCCTCCTATTCCTCGGATAACCAGGTTCTCAACAGATACGCCACGTTTTCAGGCTCCGATTCAGCCAATTTTCTCATCTTATCGCGAATATCTTCCTCCAGCTCCATGGGCTCTTCCTTTTCCAGCAGCTCCGTGATATCAAACCCTTCGAGCTCCTCCCCTTCTTCCGCCTCCATAATATCACCTCGTCTACGCCTTCTAAGAATAACAAGAGCAGAAATAATCAATATAACCAGGAAAACAGCGATAACTCCATATATAAGCTGATGTCTAAACTTCGCCGCCTCAGCCGCCTCCTTCTCCCTATCCTCCACGGACGTGTCAAAAGGAATAGCCTGTACAGCAATGGCATCGCCACGCTCTGCATTGTAGCCGATAGCAGCGGCAACAAGCGTCGTCACATCCTCCCCGATAAAACTGCTGATATTGTCACGGTTGATAATCACCGTGGCCGAAAGTCGTTTGATACCTCCCTGGGCGGTGGTAACATACTCCTGAATCTCGCTGATCTCATAATTGATCGTCTCTTCGAGATAATCACGGGAATAATCACCGTCATAAAGGTAGGGCGCTTCGTAACCGGGAATATTGGGCTCGGCCACCTCTTCCGCCGGACGGCCGGTCCCCTCTTCATTCTCCTGGATACGATGTATCGCCCGTTCAACCGGCTCCTGATCGTAAGTTATCGAGGTTCTTTCCTGTCTGTCAAAATCCAGTTCCGCGCTGACCATGGCCACGACATTCCCGGGGCCGAAAACTATCTCGAGGTAATTCTTGAGTTTCTCCTCAAGTTCTTTTTCGAATTGGCGTTGGGCATAGAAGCGTTCGCTGGTCTCCACCATGGGAGGGCTGTCCGGCATTTCCGTGAATCCGTCAAAGAGAATTTCCCCTTTGGAATCCACAATGCTGATATTTTCCGGTTTAAGGTTCTCCACACTTCCCGCCAACATACACAGGATACCCCTTACCTGTTGCTCCGAAAGAGTGGTCATCGGCCGCAACTTAAGAAAAACCGAGGCCGTTGGTTCCGTTTTATCTCTTAGGAAAACCCCTTCCTCGGGTAAGACCAGATGCACCCGTGCGGACTGGACTGCCTCGATGCTGGAGATCGTCCGTTCGAGTTCATCTTGCAACACTACCTGCCATTGTTTCTTGCGGTCATGGTCGCTGACCATTACCCCGTCCTGTTCAAAAACACTGAAGCCCATCCCCTGATCATAAAGATCCGGTGATAACTGCAGGCGCAGTCGATCCTGTTCCCCGGCCGGTACCAGAATAACGGTACCCCCCTCGTCAAGAAGATACGAAACTCCCAACTCCTCAAGCTTCTCCGTAACTTCTTTGGCTTGCTGGGGCTCCATCCCGCTGAATAACGTCTCCATGCGGGGGCGGGTAAAATACACGATCATCACTATGATAAATATTATCAGGGCTACGCCTACGGCTACTGCGCTTATCTGCACCGGGCGACTTAAACTTTTCCAATATTCTCTGATACTGTTCAAATTTAGCTCAAACGGCATATTGAAACGATTTTCTGCCACGCCGACCCTCCTCTGCGACAAATCCCGGCAAAGTTATCCATTAGATCTGAATCCGTGCCAATTCCTGATAAGCTTCAATTATCTTGGTAGTTGTCTGCACGGTAAACTGTAAAGCCAACCTTGCCTCCTCGGTCTTGATCATAAGCAAGTGCAGGTCATCAAGATCCCCGGTAAGAAGATCGACACTGGCCTGGTCTGCTTCCTTCTGTAAATTGTTAACACGTGATAAAGCCTCAAATAAATGACTGGAGAAACTCTTATCGTTACTTTCCTCAACCTTGGCTTCCTTTGGAAGCAGGCGTGAAAAACCCTCAATGTTTCTGGGGAACATCGTTCCGCCTACAGATTGCGGCACCTACAAAACCTCCTTTATTGACCTATTTCCAACGCCTTCAAATAAATCTCTTTGGCCGTCTTCAATGCCGTTGAACTGGCCTCGTAAGAACGCTGGGCGGTAATTAAATCCGTAATTTCCTTAACCACCTCGATATTGGGATAAGCCACATAGCCGGTTTCCGCATCGGCATCGGGATGCTCGGGGTCATAAACCAATCTCGGATCTCTCATATCACGATAAATATTCTGTACCCGTACCCCCTTCCCGGGTTCATTGCGGGAAACATCGGCCAAACGTGCTCTACTCCTCTCCCGGTCAAGCTGCTCGGCAAAAACCACGGTGCGACGCCGATATGGACCTCCCCGGGCGGTACGGGTGGTGTTCATATTGGCCAGATTACCGGCGATTACGTCGAGTCTCAGTTTTTCTGCCGTCAAAGCGGAACCGGAAATTCTGAACATGGAAAAAAGGCTCATTTATTAACGCCTCCCTTGGTGAATTACATACTGCCATGTTTTAAAACGATTGGAAGATTGCTGTATTAAAGTGTTGTATCTCAATTGATTGGTAACCATATTCAACACCTCAACTTCGAGATCAACATTATTCCCATCGATACGCCTTGTCACCGTATCATCGACCTTGATCTCCGGAGTAACCGGCTCTGCCGGAGGGGTAGTAAAATGACGTGGATGTGTAGCCCTGATCTCATACCTTTTTTCTCGGGCTTTCTGCAGATTCTCTTCAAAGCTTATGTAAGAACGTTTAAAGCGGGGAGTATTGAGATTGGCCAGATTATGGGCAGTTACCTTCTGACGCATGGTTGCCATATCAAGCCCCTGTGCAAGACGATCCATAACCACATCGTTAAATAAAGACATCTATGTATCTCCTTGTATCTGTAAATTTTGTATTATTATGGCTCAAAAATAAATGATACCTTACACAAGATAATACCATTTATATGGTATCACATGGAAACCATATAAAAAATAATCCTATATACCCATTTATTGCAGGACCAAAGTCCTATGTAAGTTAAAATAAATTATATTGAAAATATTTTTCGATAAATATATAATCCATTTCTACAATAAAAGAATAAATCCTTCTTGACCTTATTACTTTTTTAGTTTTGGCTTCCCCGCGAAATGAACTTCTATAACTATTTATAAGCGTCATGTATAAAAATTATTATTGGCCAATCCTCCTGTAATTTGCCATGATCGTACCTTATAGTTTGGAAATGAGCAACAATCAACCAACCTTCCCCATATAAATCCGCAACAACTAAAACTCTGATCAAGAAACCGCCATGAAAAAAGAAAAGATGTTCTTTAAAATCCTGAACACCTTTGTTTCTTCCTGCTATATTTTTCACCAAGGTTATTTTAATCTACCCGTCAGATCTCCACCCAATATCCCGTCCTGGCCGTTTTTTAAATTGCATGATAATTTTCAGCAGTCTTCCTTGATAAACATCTCCCTCGCCCCGGCATTGTTCCCATATGCTCTCAATACTTTCAATTGACGCCGGACTTCACTGAGTTCCCGCTCTATCTCCTTGAAAGAATCTTCCATCAAGTCCTGGTTTTCATTTCTCTTGATCAGAAATCCCTCGATCAGCTCCGTAACCTTGGCTGTATTCCCCGAAAAAGTATTCTTCCGTATCTGCCGCAATAACCGATCTATCTTGTTCCCTATACTTGCCAGGGAGGCCTCATCTTTATTTAAAATGGCCTCTCTTTCCTGATCAAGTGCATGAAACAATCTCCTGCCTAAATGGGTCATCAGATCCGTCGACGTCACATCAATCATTCCTCTGTTCATTATTTGGAACCGATGCAAGTATTACTTTTTCCAGACCTCACGCATGGACATCAGCAACTCTTCCGCCTTGGCTACGGTCTCCGCATCTTTCTTTATGTTTGCTTCCAACAGCAAGTAATATATATAATCGTACAAATTATATAGGTTCACTGCGACATTCTTTAAATGAGGATTTACCGATCCCATCAGCTCACTGATAATATCCTGTGCACGACCCAAGCAACGGTTGGCTTCCGCGATATCATCCTCAAGTATCGCCTTTCTGCCCTGACTCATGAATTTCAGGGCGCCGTCATAGAGCATGAGCACCAGTGTCAACTGGTCGGCGGTCTCAATCTGGGTATCCCGGTAACTTTGGTAGGGATTTGCTGTTTCCATCCGGTATCAACCTCCTAGGACTGCTGCCCCCCTGTATTGAGTTGCGATATAAAATTTTGCAGGAACATGCCCTGGCTCTGCATCATGGAAACATACTTCTCCAGATAGGAAAAACGCGCGACCAGAGAACTTTCCCGCAATTCCATCCTGTATTCCAGACGCTCGTTGTAATCTTCCAGACTTGTTATATATGTCTGCAGCTGGTTCTGCTGTCCGGCGATGATGCCGTCCGTTCTGACCAGCAGCTTGGTATAATCACCAATCTGTCTGACCAGGCCTGTGGAGCCCGAACCTCCCGATGCAGCACCAAGAAGATTTGAAACTCCCGCCGCATCTTCCTGCAATGCTTCACGGAGCTTACCTTCATCTATCTCCAAATATCCGTACTTATCGGGGGAAGAGATGCCGATATCATAAAAGGTACGGAATTCCCCTTCGACAGAGGTAACGGCGTTCCCCGCCAACTGCAGCAAGCGACTTTGAACCTGCATTAAAACAGGGTTGCCTTGCAGAGGGCCTGTATCCTTTTCCATGAGATCCCAAAGCAGTTTGTTGGTCTTGTTATATTCCTCCACAAAGTTTTTGATTGCGCCCATGGCCAGATCATCGTTCTGATCAACAGCGACGGTCACTGATCCCGTATCGTGCAACAATAACGAAACCCCCGTGATAAGATCATCGATGGTATTTGATGAACGTTCGATCTCCAGCCCGTTCAGGCTCAGTTTCGCATTATGGGCCTCCTGCAGCAGATAGGTATATTGATCGGAGGCATCCTTCAAATTGAGAGAAAGTAAAATGTTGTCAGTTCCATATTGGGCCTCTTCACCGGCATCGGGGGCATAATATGAAGTCAGTATACGGCCCTCCTCGCCTTCCTTCAAGCTCTCCAAGACCATCCGATAGTCGCCTGTCGCCCGCATCACCACGTAGGACTTTACCCCGGTTTCATCTTGAACCGCATTGATTTTCTCCGAGAGGTCAAACAGCGAATCTCCCTGTTGAACCGTGATAATCATCTCCTGGCCGGCGGTTCCGACATAAAAACTGCCGAATAATCCCAGGGACGCACCGGCATCACTCACCGCTCCTTGCCCCGCCGCAGGGCCCATGGCCACAGTATGCTTGGTCGCCAACTGATCCACGGCAATACTGTAAGTTCCTTTCTGGGGCACCCCGGTAATATCGGCTTTGACAATATCTGTTGCAGAGGAGACCGCTCGTAATGCCTTAAAAGTACCCGGAAGAAACATATCGAAAGCACTCTGCTCCAAAGCCTTCAGTCTTGTGGCCACGTTGCGCCAATACCCCATCTTATCCTGAGTCTCTTTTATCAACTGATTGTTCTGGGTAATCGGCTGCCGCTCCAGTAGCATCAATTTTTCGATGATACTGTTTACATCAAGGCCTGTAGCAATTCCCATTGTTCTCATACTCACGGTCATCACTCCTAAAAAATTTTATTTTTTAACGCCGTTCATCAAGCAGAACCCCGATAAGGGTCTGGATCTGCGCTACCAGGTTAAGCACCTGCTCTGTAGGTATCTCCCTGATGATTTTATCTTCCTCGATATTTAACACCTGCACCATCCAGCGCCCCGTAGTTTCATGCTTCCTGAACCGCAACCCGATATCAAAAGTTATCGCCGTTTCGTTGAGCTTGGCTATGGCCCGCTCCACCTCGGCCAGAAAAGACTCGTCGTCCTGGAAAGGCAATGCCTTGAAGCTCCGATCATCTTCATGCTGTTTTATCTTCTCATAGGCCACTGATTTTTCGGATTGCTTGACTTCTTGCCTGTTCACCCGCTCCTGCATGCGCTCAAGTGCCTCATGATCAATGCTATGTATTTTCATCTCGCTCACCTCTTTTTTAAAAAAGCGGGGCCGGCCGTTAAAAACCGGCCCCTTTTAAAAAATACTAGCTAAGTAATGTCAACACTGCCTGCGGCCTCATGTTGGCATGGGCCAGCATAGCGGTTCCCGCTTGCAGCATAATCTGGTTGCGGGTAAAGTCGATCGTTTCTTTGGCGATATCGGCATCGCGGATACGCGACTCGGAAGCAGAGAGGTTCTCGGCAGCAACGCTCAGGTTTCTGACCGTATGCTCCAGACGGTTCTGGATCGCCCCGAGGGTGGCCCGCTCGCTTGATACGGTATCGATGGCGGAATCGATACTGCTAATAGCACCATCTGCACCGGTTTGGGTAGCGATATCCACAGCGTCAACAACCAGATCTGCGGCACTCATGCCGGAGATATCGACATCAATCGTCTGCCCTTCATTGGCACCGATATGGAAGATCATACTGGTAAATGAGCCATCGAGCAATGGCATGGTGTTGAACTCGGTATCCGTGGAGATGCGATCGATCTCCAGAATCAACTGGTCGATCTCCAGCTGGGCCAGCGCCCGGTCTTCATCGGTGTTGGTGTCGTTGGCGCACTGAACCGCCAGGGTCCTCATCCTGATCAGGATAGCGTGGGTCTCGTTCAATGCACCTTCTGCCGTCTGAATCAGGGAGACGCCGTCCTGCGCGTTACGTACGGCCTGATTCAAGCCGCTGATCTGACCGCGCATTTTTTCGGAGATAGCCAGTCCGGCAGCGTCGTCGGCAGCACGGTTGACCCGCAGACCCGAAGACAGTCTCTCCAATGACTTGTTTAACCTCATATCGGTATCATACAGGTTCCGATATGCATTCAAAGCTGAAACGTTCGTGTTAATACGCATGTTCATATCCTCCTTGATATGTGTTTTTACGGCTTCCTTGCCGTTCTTTATTTAATTCGCCCTCATGGAACGCCCTTTAATAATGGCTTGTCATCCACCATCTCCCATCACCTCCCTCGGCTGAATTAAAAGGCGACAGGGCGAAATTTAAAACTAGAGATTATTTATCGTTTTTTTTCCTGCTCCCCGCGGTCTGACTTACGCCCGATCTTGATGTTTTTTAAACTGTCGGACAGAACTGATCGCCTCCAAGTTCTCTTTCTTGACCGCATCGTAAAGTTCCTGGCGATAGACCGCCACCGTGGCGGGTGCCTCGATACCTATGCGAACGGCGCCACCGTCAACTGCTACAAGCGTGATTTTTATGTCCCCCCCGATCATTATACTCTCGCCGAGCTTACGGGTAAGCACCAGCATCGATTAGCACCGCCTATCATCCTGCTCTAATTTTTTTATACATCCAAAGCCACCCTTATGTCTTTAAGACGATCGGAAAGAATGATCTGCTTTGCCTTCCTGAGCACCGGATTTATCACTATCGGTGCCGCAAGGTTGACAAACAGCTTTTTTTCTTGAATGGTAACCACGGCCAGGACCAGTACATCTTCTTTTTTCTCGATCTCCAGTTCCCGGCGATCTGATTCCGCAAGATCAAATTCGTATTCGGGAAAGAAAGGGAAGGGATCGGTCAGGATCAGGCCTATGTCAGGCTCCTCAACGGAACTGAATATAATAAAATACTCGTTGCCCGGAACCGGTTCCACCAGAAAATCATGGCAGCCTTCAAGGCCGAGAAGCCCCTGGGGAAAATGCACACGGTTATTACTGCCTTTTTCCGGAGTAACCGTCTTTAAAGAAGTCTCCATCTCTAAACCCACCTTCCCTTTTAACGCAAGTAATCTATCAAAGTCGGCTGCATCGTCCGTGCCCCCGTGGATAAGGCCGCATAATGCACATTTTCCTGCATCATGTATTCCGTTATCGTCAGGGCCAGGTCTATATCTTCAACTCCGGAACGCATCTCCCTCAAGTGGATGTTTTCGGTCATCAGTGCGTTCTTCATGATCTCTACCCGTTTGATCCGGGCTCCGACCGTGGAAATACCGTCGAGAAAATCGTTAATGCCGCTGTCGATATCCATCAGGCCCTGATTGCCCAGATAATCGGCATCATCCGCCAGAAGCCGATTAATAATCTCCTGCACATCGTCAAAAATAGCGGTCCCGCCAAAGGCCTCAACTCCATCAAGATTTAGAACCACCTCCTGGAAAGGACTGATCTCCAGCCTGCGCACCCCTTCATCACCGGTGTAAGCAAGTGCTCCGGCAACTTCCTCGTAAGGGGGTTCATCGGTCTGATGCCCGGCAAAAATATAAAGGGAATTGAATTCGGTGTTTCCAACCCCGACCAGATGATTGCGAAGCTCCTCAACTTCCTTGGCGATAATCTTTCTTTCCTGAGCGGTAAGAACATCATTGGCGGCATAGACGCAAAGTGTCCGTATTTTCTGCAGAACAGTGATGCCATCCATCAGAGCGTGCTCCGTGGCATCCATCCAGCCCATGCACTCGGTCATATTCAAGCGATACTGCTCGTTCCGATCAATCGATGCCGTATAACGCATTGATTTATTGACCCCCACAGGATTATCCGAAGGGCGGTGAAAAACCTTTCCCGTAGAAAGCTGGTTTGATAATTTTTCGAGCCGATTCAGGCTTCTCTGCAGATTAAACCTTACCGTGTCCCCGACCATCATTTGCGTTACGCGCATCATTAATCCTCCCCAATTTATTAATTAATTAATATATATTATTACCGGTAGCCAATATTCAACAATACCGCGAGCATCTCATCAATATAGTTTATGAACTTGGCGGCTCCTTGCCACGCATTCTGAAACTGAATCATGTTGATCGCCTCTTCATCAATGTTCACCCCGGTAATCGATCTGTGCCTTTCACGGAGTTGCATCTCGGTCTTCTCGTAAACGCTGGTCATCCGATCGCTCTCCATCCCCTTGACGCCTACCGCCGTTATCAGTCCGCGATAATAATCCGAAAACGATGTTGTGCCATTCATGGTCTTATCCATGCGCAGACGACCCAGAGCCAGAGAGATCTCCCCGTTGCCGGGCTGGGCAATCTCCGAGGCTGCACCGATCCGGGCCGGGTCATCGATGATCTCCTGATTTACACTGATCTGCAGGGAGGCCGGCGCGTCGTTGGCCAAAATATCATTGAAGAAGTTCCGCCCATTCACAAAATCAAGGCCGTATCCTTGCACGTGAAGGGCATTGACTTCCTCAACCAGACGGGTGACGATGAAATTCATCTCCTCCTGCACGGAAGGAATCGTATCGTTTACCGCCTCCAGCAGTCCGGCCAGCCGCCCGGATTGCGGGTCCAGCACCAGGCCCCGATGGTTGATGATCTCATATTTGTCGTACAGGGCTCCGGGATCCTCCCTGGTCTGCAGGTGAACATGAAAAGCATACTGATCCTGCACCAGCAGACGCCCCCCGATAAACACATCCGCCGCCCCGTTATTTTTCTGATAAACTGTAATATCAATAAGCTTGCCGAGCTCCTCAAGAGCCAGATCAAGCTGATCAAACATCTCGTTTGATTTTTCCTGCAGAGCATGGAGGTAGATCAATTTTTCATTTATACCGGCTATCTCCGAGGCCAGCCTGTTTATCTCAATCACCGTTGCCTCCGTCTCATCGATAAATCCTCTACGGAACTCATTCAGCCGATTGTAATTATCGCTGATCGCCCGGGTAAACGTAATCGCCTGATCACGAAGCCCCATGCGGACAGCGATGCTTTCCGGAGCGGCGCTCAGATGGTGCCAGATATCAAAGAAGTCCTCCATCAGTTTGCCGACGCCCTCTTCCGATGGTTCCATCAAGGAAACCTCCGTGGACCTGTAAGCCTCCTGCATCGTCTCCCAGTAGGCCTTGTATGATCCGTTTCTGACCATCTGGGTATGGTAGAATTCACTGCTGATGCGTGTAATATCGCTTATCCTTACCCCCTGGCCGGGAGCGATCTGGTTGCCGGCCACGATCGCCGGAATGATCGCCTCCATATCGACGCGCTGCCGTGTATATCCCAACGTGTTTGCGTTGGCCACGTTCTGGCCGCTTACCTCCATCCCTTTGTACTGTGCCATCAGGGCCGACCTCCCAATTTCCAGACTTCCGAAAAGACTCATGTGTCAACTCTCCTTTACGTTAGCAGCTTTTATCGATATTCCGTATTTCCTTGTCCAGGATATCCTTCAATGCCCCTCGGTTGTCATACAGCTCTTCACCGGGCAAGTAATTTTTCTGCATGCTCTTGATAAAACCAAGCCTCTCCCGCAACAGATTCCCGTTTATAGATTGCAATACATTGATATGCCGTATTTTATCGGTAACGGCATCGTACAGGCCCAGAAATTGTTCGCGCTCATCATCCTTATCAAGACCTTCAACCAGCGCCGATATATCCGACTGATCTACGTTTAAAGAGAGAGCCGTCTCCTTAAAAACATCGATCCTGTTCTGCAGGGCGTCCCGATAATTCTGGGAACTGAATATTGTTTCGTGATCTCCCTGGATGATAATTTCCTGCAGCTGTTCTTCAGCGACCACTATTTCATCCAGCAGTTCTTTGCCCTCCCGAAGCAGATCCTTTAAAACATTTATTTCTTGAGCAGATTTATCCTTCACCTGAACATCCTCCCAAATAAAAAAGCTAGGCATCCAACATCGATTCTGCCAGCTTGAGCGTATCAACTTCATATGTGCCGTTATTCAGCCTTTCGGCAATGGATTCAAGGCGTGCTGCCCTGGCCATATCAGCTTCCCTCTCCGTTCTCTCCAACTCGCGTTGAAGTATATCCACCGCGTCCGATATCTCCGTTTTTTCGCCGGAAGCTGTTCTGGCAACCTTGGCCTGGATGTCTTTTGGTCTGTTTTCGAGCCTCAGCAGTTGTTCGAGAATGCTGCGGTAACCCTGAATCTTCATCCCTGTCACTCACTTCCATAATTATAATATTTCTCTCTACCATTATGTATCGGCATTAAATAAAATAAATTAAGGGGTATTGATAAAATAGTTGTCTTTTTGGGTGATAAATACATCTTTTCCCGATGATAAAAGTCTTCCCCTGTCACCGGATTTTTTTGTTGTCATCCTGAGCCCCTCTTGCCTGTCATCCTGAGC
>JBASYW010000317.1:0-5984 GCA_049277715.1 Dethiobacteria bacterium
GCATAAATATAAAACACCCGGCACCATCCGTGACAAACATCGGAATGATGCCGGGGAGAAGTGTCGGTTATTATAACTGAATATTATACTTCAATATTTCCTTTTTTCATCGTCTCGGTGGGCTTGAAAGCATCTATAGGAAACTTTTTGTTAATCTCATCCAGCTTGGATAGAAGTGCCGGGTAACCTATCCCGGAGGCAAGGGCGAATGGCCCTATAGGCGTTCCCCCTCCGTTGGCCATGGCCAGATCAATTTCCTGAGGAGTATCCGCAACACCTTCTTCCAGAAGTTTGGTGGCTTCGTTTACCTGAAGAGCTATCAGGTGGTTGGGATCATACTCCGTGGTGGCCTTGTCAAGGTCTATGTTAGGTCTGCCGGCAGACCAATCATAGATACCTTTGCCGGTCTTCTTGCCCAGGTTGCCGGATTTTACATAGGCCTTGAGAGCCTCGGAAGGCTCGTAGTCCTTGGAAATTTCCTTGGAGAAATACACCATACCGTTCACGGCTATGTCAATGCCCGCAAAGTCCATCAGCTCAAAAGGGGCCATGGGCATAATAGCCTTGAAGGCCGCGTCGAATTCTTCCGGAGTAGGTGAACCCGCTTCCAGGATCTTGGAAAGCAGAAGAAGGGTCGGTTCGTTAACCCGGTTGAATATGAAACCGGGGGAGTCCTTCTTCACGATTACAGGTACTTTCTTGATGCTTTTTGCAAGGTCGTAACCAACCTGAATAGATTCTTCGGATGATATTTCCCCCCTGACCACCTCCACCAACCTCATCAGTACAGCCGGGTTGAAGAAGTGGTACCCGATTACCTTTTTCGGTCTATTGGTAGCCGCAGCAATATCCGTGATCCTGATATAAGAGGTGTTGGAAGCCAGAATAGCGTGTTGGGGAGCGAACTTATCGAGATCCGCAAAGACGCTCTGCTTGAGCTCAAGCTTTTCGGGAACGGCTTCAACTACAAAGTCCGCATCCTTGACTGCTTCTTCAAGGTCGACGGTGGTTTTCAGGTTTGACAGAGCATTTTTGTAATCCTCCTCGGACATTTTGCCTTTGGCTTTGAATTTATCAAAACTATTCTTAATCCCGGCAACACCTTTATCCACGAATTTTTGCTCGATATCCCGCAAGACTACCGCATAACCACCCTTCAAAAAGGCGGCGGCGATACCATGCCCCATGTCACCCGCGCCGATAACAGCAATTTTCTTTACATCTTCAGCCTTCATCATACATCCCCTTCCTTTTATATAATTTTTATATAATTTCTTTTATCTGCACAACTAGCGACCTTTCCACCGGGGCTCCCGTTTCTCCATGAAAGCAGCTATCCCTTCCTGGAAATCTTCGGTCTGCATCAAGAATCCCAGAGCCTCCTGCTCCAGTTTTAAGCCGGATTCCAGATCGGTATCAATGCCCTTGTTCACAACCGATTTGATTTTACGCAGTCCCAGTGGCGCCTTTGAGGCCAGCTTCTCGGCAAAACTCATTACCGCATCTTCAAGCTGATCCATGGAAAAAACTTCATCGGCCAAGCCTATCTCCTTGGCTTCCCTGCCTTTTACAGTATCTCCCGTCAGGATCATCTTCTTGGCCAGAGGCAGACCGATTCTCCGCGGAAGGCGCTGGGTGCCGCCCCAGCCGGGAAGCAATCCCCGGTTAATTTCGGGCAGGCCAAGTTCGGAGTTCTCGGAAACGAAAATAAAATCACAGGCCAGCGTAATTTCGCATCCTCCGCCCAGGGCAACCCCATTCACCATGGCGATAACGGGCTTTTCATAATTAGCCAGCATTTCCACAATGGGTTCGACGGGGGAGGTCTCCGATAGATCCCAGCCCGCGGAGAAGCAATACCTGATCTCCTGCTTGCCGTCTTTCTCCCTGATACGGGGATTACCGGTTACAACCAATACCCTTATCTCGTCATCCTCTGCGATCTCTTCAAGAACCTGCTTCACTTCCAGGCCCAGTGCGGAGTTGATAGCATTGAATCTATGAGGACGGTTTAGGGTAATTTTGGCCACGTAACCTGACTTCTCGACAACAATAGTTTCAAAACTCATATTAATATCACCTGCTTTTATTATTTGATTATTTAATAAATTCTACACATACCATTAATATCCTTCAATAAAAAAACAAAAAACCGGAAACGCGATGGAAACATGAGCAAACATTTTTATGGAATATACCGGACATGGGTTTTTAGACGTAAAAAAAGAATATGCTTCAAACTTTCAATCAATGATTGAGGCATATCCTGAAATTTTTTTCAAATAAAATTATACCCGGAGGCTATGCTCATGCCCGGAGAATAATAATTGTGCAGATATCAAATGAAGCCATTATTGATGGTATAATCGCCCCTTCGTGCCAACAACCTACTTCTCGGTAACCGGGTTTATGAACTGGGATGATTGAAAAAATAAAAATGAGGGCAACCGGATAATCTGCAAAAGTCGTCCCCCCCGCACCTAATATTTTTCCTTTAATATTATCAGCGCATCCGCAGCCACAGCCCCTTGCCCTTCTTCATAGACGATCAAGGGGTTTATATCGAGCTCTTCAATATCATCAGCATACTCAAGGGCCAACCTGGACAACCCCATCAATATCTCCGTCAGGGATTCCAGGTCACGTGGCGGTTGACCTCTTACCCCCTCCAATACACGAAAACCTTTTATCTCTCTTATCATCTCCCGGGCATCTTTTCCGGAAAGAGGAGCAACTTTCATCGATACATCCTCCAGGATCTCAACAAAGATACCACCGAGGCCAAATAAAATCATCGGCCCGAAGATCGGATCTCTTTTTAAACCGACGATTACTTCCAGGCCGGGCCTTAACATCTCCTGAACCAGAACCCCGTCAATCAAGGCATCCTCTTTATAGCGGCGAGCTCGCCTCATTATCTGCGAAAACCCCTTCTCTACTTCAGCAGCGGTGTTTAGATTCAGGATCACTCCTCCGGCATTTGATTTATGAACAATGTCAGGAGATTCTACCTTTAAAGCAACGGGATATCCTATATTCTCGGCAGCCTTTATAGCTTCCCGGGCCGTTACGGCCAGAATCTCCCCGGTTACCGGAATCCCGTATGCAGACAGGATGCGCTTGGCATGTGATTCGGTCAGTATCCTTCTCCCCGGTGGAAAAACTTTCTCTTTCTCTTTTAATTCATATGCCCGGCGGTAAGATTGGAGTTCGCTGTGGATTGATGCAAATTCATTGGTCCGAGCGCTCCATCTGCTCAGATCGGAGATCGCCTGCAGGCCGCTGGGAATATGCTGCAGAACCGGAATGCCCGCTTTAATGAGTTCGTCCATCGCCTCCAGCCCGTACGCATCTTGTGTGGGAAAAGTAAATATCACCAGCGGTTTTTCAGTCTGCCTGTATACATCGATTATTTTTTTGTTTGATTCAGGGTTAGGGACATCAATGTTGTATAAAAATACTCCTACATCTACCAGAGGATCATCCATAACCAGTTTTATAGTTTTCTGGAAAAGATCCGGTATCATTGCTATCTGCGAGGTTAAATCAACCGGATTTTGGGATGCGCCAAAAGCGGGAAAGTATTCACGCAGCCCCTGCTGTGTATCCTCACTGAGATGTACAACATCCAATCCATATGCCGGACATTTATCGGCTAGGATGACCCCTCCTCCTCCGGAGATAGTAATAATACCGATCCCATTCCCCTGTGGTATCTTCCCCGCCGCATAAATTGATATTAACGCACTCATCTCTTCGATCGTATCGGTGCGGATAACCCCTTTCTGACTGAATACTGCATCATAAACCCTGTCTTCCCCGGCCAATGCACCGGTATGCGAAGAAGCGGCCCTGGCCCCTTCAGAGGTCTTCCCCACTTTGAGCATGGCAATCAACTTTTTGTTAAGCATGGCCTGTTCACAGGCTTCTATAAACTCCCGGCCATGGCGGTACAGTCCCTCCAGATAACCGCCGATAATTGATACCTCTTCCCTGTTTACCAGATAAGTTAACATCTCCGCAAAAGAAATATCGGCTTCGTTTCCGGTACTGATAAAATAATTGAATCCCACCCCCAGCTGGAGCATGGCCTGATAAATAATCCATCCCACACCTCCGCTCTGGGAAATAAAAGAAAAGAAACGAGGAAATACAAAGTCCTGCGGCAAATTATAAAAAAAGCTGGCCATACTTCCGTTATAATAATTGCTGATGCCAAGGCAATTCGGCCCCAATATGCGGATACCGTTTTCCCGTGCAAATACCCGGATCTTTTCCTGCTCCTCTTTGCCCATGCCACCAATCTCTGCAAAGCCGGATGTAAAAATAACAACTGCTCTGATGTTTTTCCGGGCGCATTCTTTTAGAATTCCCATCACCAGATCTGCACGAACGGCAATTACAGCCAGATCGATATCATCCTCGATTTCCGTTAAGCTGACATAGCACTTTTCCCCATAAACCTCATCGTGCTTCGGGTTTACCGGATAAATTTTCCCTTTATAATCGAAAAGACCTAACAGAAGCATGGTCAAGCCATTCGGGTTTCTGGGATTCTTGCCTGCTCCTACCACGGCAATTGATCGGGGATTAAAAAAAGGATCTAGCGTGGCAAGATTGTTTTTTACATCGGTAAGCATGGTACCCCTCCTTCGTTTATGGTCACCATAGTTGCTACATTTATAAAAGATATTACTATCCTGCCCTATAGTATTTTAACTGATAGATTACTATTTTGGTATCTTATAACTAATTTAATTAAAATATTTAATTACTATCTAAATATCGTCATAAAAAAAGGATATCGCTTTACAATAAAGAAAACCTTAGATATATAAACATTAGAGAGGAGCGGGGGCAGGTTCATGGTTTCTCATCTCTTAAAAACAGGAAACAAATTGGAAATATATATCCCTTCCATAGATGCCTATTACCAACTTGACATAGACTTCGTAAGTGAAAAAACACTTACGGTACGAGAAATACATACCCAGCAAAAAATCAGAGGCTCCATCCGTCTCCGACTGCCTGAAAGACAGACCTATCCCCTATTCATCTGGGATAATGAGAAAGTTTATTGTGGAAATACCAAAATACTGGAACGGCGCGAAGAAGGCGGATTAATCAGTTACATCATTGAAAAACCAACCGAATATTCAGTACGTGAAAGAAGGCAATATGTCAGAGTTTCTTATCTCCATAAACTAAAATATCGTCTGGAAAATCAGACGGACAAATCTGCATATAAAGAAGCTCAATCCATCGATTTAAGTGGTGGCGGCATGAGGATCATCGTCTCTGAACATTACCTTCCCGGAACAATTATTACTATAAAACTCCCGTTGAATAACAATACTGTTTCCGTAAAATGTAAAGTGGTATGGGTTATGAAAAAGAAATCGGCTTTCTGGATCGGTTTGGATTTTGTGGATCTTGGTATGCTGGATCAGGACTACATTGTTCAACACGTTTTCAAGAAGATGAGAACCCAGATGGGCTGATAAAATTACTATTATGGATTGTCTTTCAACATGGTCATGTTATAATTCTTATCATAACGATCGCGTGATCGCTCACTTGTTTTTCTGTAAAAAGGAGGATGCAATCGTAAAATGAAAAAAAATTTATCAAGCAAAACTTCTACAGAAAAATCGCCTCAAAATAAATCATTTAAAAAGACTTTAAAAATTATACTTACTGTTCTTATTCTCTTGATTATTTTGGGTATCGGTATAGGCATGGCCACGGTAATTGCCTGCATTAAAGATGCTCCTACTTTCGATCCCCGGATGCTTAAACCCGCAGAAACATCTTATATATATGATCATAAAGGGAATGAAGTAGCCCGCTTATATCAGGAGCAGAACCGCACGGCCGTCTCTATTAAAAATCTTCCCGAGTATGTACCTAAAGCTTTTGTCGCTATTGAAGATGAACGTTTTGAAAAACATTTCGGCGTTGATGTAATAGGGATAACACGTGCC
>JBASYW010000318.1:0-2656 GCA_049277715.1 Dethiobacteria bacterium
GTCATTTACAGTATCAGCGTCTTTATCCAGAAGGGGATGGCCATCTTTCTGGTGCCCGTCTTCACGCGGATATTCTCTCCCACAGATTACGGGATCATCGATATCGTGGCCATTATTACCACCCTGGTTCAACTTACCATTACTCTGGAGGTAACCCAGGGTATCGCCAGATTTTATCCCGATACCAGAGATCCCGAGCAAAAAAAGAAGATGGCCTCCACGACGCTATGGTTTACCCTGGCCGTTTACACCGTCTTCCTGCTCATCACCAATATCCTGTCCACGCCTTTAAGCGTGTGGGTTTTTGGCACGGAGGGCAAAGAATACGTATTTAAAGTGGCGCTGGCTTCTATTTATTCCGCCGGGATACTGCACTATCTGCAGAACCAGCTGCGCTGGCAATTGCAGTCCAAGCATTATTCCATCGTGGCTATCGTTACCACGACGGTGACGATTCTGCTTAAAATATATCTCATTGTTTTCCTGCGGGTAGGGATTGTCGGTGTATTTTATGGTCTGATTGGGGGGTATGCGGCCGGCTGCATTCTGGCATTTTACTTTGCGCGGCACAATTATAAATTTATTTTTGATCCGCAAACGCTTAAAATGCTGCTCGGCTATTCCATGCCCCTGGTCATATCCAGTATCGGTGTATATATAGCTGTATATTTTGATCGTATCGCCATCAAGGAGCTGCTTTCTTTGCATGAGGTCGGCCTCTACGGGATCGGGTACAGGGTTGCATTGGCGGTCACCCTGTTTACCTCCGGAATTACCGGGGCTCTGACTCCGCTGGTATACAGCCATTACCGTGAACCGGATACACCGGCCCGGATTGCCAGGTTATTCAGGTATTTTACGGCGGGGGCGCTGGTTATCTTTCTCGGCCTCTCCATCTATGCGCGGGAGATTGTAATTTTATTTACGACCAGGAGTTATTATGACGGCTACGTGGTCGTCCCCTTTCTGGTGCTGGCCAATATTTTATACGTGATGTATATCTTTGCCCCCGGGCTGAATATCGCCAAAAAAACCAAGCACATAACCTTGATAAATGTCTTCTCGGCCTTGTTAAACCTGGGGTTGAACCTGCTGCTGATCCCCATCATCGGGATAATGGGGGCGGCACTGGCCACAGCCATAAGTGCGGCGAGCCATTTAGTACTGTTTGTTTTACTGGGGAACCGGTATTACCGCATCCCCTATGAATGGAGGCGCACGTTCATCGCTTCGTTGGCCGTGGTTCCGTTTGCCGTTGCCGGGTTAATGATTCCTTCCACGGGCTTCTGGATTATTCTGATCAAGGGCGGATTGATAATGGCAGGCAGCGCGGCGGCCCTTCTGACATTGATGGGTTGGGAAGAATTAAAGGAAGGATGGCATTATCTGAAAGAATTGGTGGTCCGGAAGAAGCTGGCGATTTAACTTTTTGGTCCTGCCGTCCGGCAGATGGCAGGCCACGAAGAGAAAAATAATAATTATGAATGAATATGAGGGAAGATAGCATGACCAAGACAACATTGGTAATTATGGCGGCCGGAATGGGCAGCAGATATCAGGGATTGAAGCAGATTGACCCCGTAGGCCCTTCCGGCGAAGTGATCATGGAATACTCGATCTACGATGCTTTAAGGGCCGGTTTTGACCGGGTGGTTTTCATCATCAAAGAAGAGCTTTATGAGGTGTTCCATCAGGCCATCGGGCAAAAGGTAGAGAAGTTGGCGGATACACAGTACGTTTTTCAAAAAATAGAGGATATTCCCCGCGGTATCACGCCGCCTTCCGGAAGAAAGAAACCATGGGGCACGGGCCATGCGGTTTTAAGCTGTAAAGAGGCCGTGCATACGCCTTTTGCTGTAATCAATGCTGACGATTTCTACGGGGCCGCAACTTTTAAAGTGCTCCATGACTTCCTCAGCAGGGAAGAAGATGAAGGAGAGATCTACAACTATGCTCTGGTGGGGTTTTTAATTGAGAACACCCTTACAGAGCATGGCAGTGTAGCCCGTGGAATATGTACGGTTGGGGAAGACGGCAATCTGATCAATATTACGGAGCGTACCAGGATAAAAAAATGCGGGGAGGAGGCCCGGTATACCGACGACGATCTTGCCTGGCACACCATTCCCGGGGGCAGCACTGTATCCATGAACACCTGGGGGTTTACGCCCGGTATTTTTGAAGAATTGGAGAAAGGTTTTGTGGAGTTTTTTGATCGATACCGCCACCCGGAAATACTGACGGCCGAATATTATCTTCCGGAGCTTGTTAACCGTCTTGTGGTTGAGAAAAAGGCCAATGTCCGGGTTTTAAGAACCGATGCCCGGTGGTACGGAGTTACGTACAAAGAAGATAAGCCGGTTGTAAAAAAGGCCATTGGAGAAATGATTGAGAGGGGATTGTATCCCCGGAGCCTCTGGGATAATTAACCCGGCGGCGCTTTTTCCCTTATGTTCCGGTTATTATCCTGTCATTCCGATTTTTTTCTGTCATCCTGATTTTTATCTGTCATTCAGAGCGCAGCGAAGAATCTTGGGTTTTTGGGCAAGCACCTTCCTTTTCTCCATAAACACCACAGAATATGTAGACAGGAAGTAACTCCGGGGCGGGGTTATATCATTCCGGATTATAACGGCGGCGCGAGAGTGGTTAAGAT
>JBASYW010000319.1:0-1610 GCA_049277715.1 Dethiobacteria bacterium
CCCCGATGGGCGCCTGCTTTCAAAACTTATTTTCTCCAATCCTTCAAATGCTTTTTTGAAGACATCTCTGGTAATCGAGGTGGTAAGTCCATGCCCTCCTCTTATCCGCCCCATATCCTTAAAATCATAACCCATCCATAAGTAAGAGACTAAATTTGGTGTAAATGCGGCCAACAAAGTATCACGGTCATCATTTGTCGTACCTGTTTTTACCGCCACGGGACGATCAATATATAAACGATTGCCGGTAAAGCTGGTACGATGGGTTTCCTCCAATATATGGGTGATCATGAACGCTGTTTGCGGGCTTAACACCGCTTCGCCGGCAGCGTTCTGTTCAAAAATTATTTCTCCGTTCCTGTCTTCAATCCGGGAGACGGTGTGCAACGGCTTTTTAACGCCCTCGTTTGCTATCGTTGCAAAAGTTTGACACATATCCATGACAGAAATTCCGCTTACCCCACCCAACGCCACGGAGAGAGAATTGCGATCATCATCCGAAAAAGAGGAGATCCCCATCCTTTCAGCATATTCTGTGCCTTTGCTCGGAGAGATCATATGCAGAACGGAGACGGCAGGAATATTTCGAGACCATTTAATCGCCTCCCGTACGGTTATGGGGCCCCAGTATTTGCCATCCCAGCTTCGCGGTGCATAGCTTCCAATCTTGATAGGGACATCATATACGATGCTTCCAGGTGCCAGGACTTTCTCCTCAAAAGCAGGAGCATAGGATACGATGGGTTTAATGGACGATCCGGGCTGACGTTTGCTGATAAAACGGAGAACTTCGTTCTTATTTTTGCAATATTCCCGCCCGCCCCCGAGGGCCCTTATAGCACCTGTTTGCGGGTTTGCAAGAACCATTGCCGATTGGGGCTGGGGAATACCGTTCTCTTCATCTATATAAGCTTTGGGATAATCTTTAGGCATTTTATTGCCTGCTTCATGGTAAGCCGCTTTAAATTTTTCCATGTCGATGCGTACCGTGGTCGGATATTTATCTTTACGATTCAGTGTCTCTTCAACATGGGCCTGCAACTCTGTTTCCAGGGTGGTGTAAATTTTGAGCCCCAGGGTATAAATGGCGTTATAGGCATCTTCTTTACTGCCAAATAGAGTTGTATCGGATAGAATTTTGATCAGTTCATGATGGACGACATAATCGATAAAATAGGGATATGGATATCCTTGGATTTTTAATTCACCGAATTTCAATTCTTCTTCGCGTGCCTCATCGGCCTCCTCGGTGCTGATAATACCCAGGGATTCCATCTTACGGAGGACCGTTTGTTTACGGCTTAGCGCTTTTTCCTCATTGATAAAAGGGTTAAACGAGTTGGGGGCGCACACAAAACCTGAAAGCAAGGCCGCTTCTGCAAGCGAAAGTTCCGCAGCATCTTTGTTAAAATATGTTTCTGCCGCCGCTTCTATACCATATGCTCCGTTACCGAAATAAATAATATTTAAATACATCTCCAGTATCTCCGGTTTTGAAAACTCACGTTCCACCTGGATGGCGAGCCATGCTTCCTGAATTTTCCGTTTCAGGGTCTTTTCAGGGGATAAAAAAGCGTTACGCACCAATTGTTGGGTAATGGTGCTTGCTC
>JBASYW010000320.1:0-6735 GCA_049277715.1 Dethiobacteria bacterium
GGTTTATACTGAATCCTGGCTGGAAAGGAACCGATTCGGAGCTTATCTTCAAAAGAATTATATTGATCAGGAACTCTTCTCCGTAAACGAAAAAGGTCAATACCAGTTAATGTTTTACCTGTTAGCGCTCGGCGAAGATGAATTTAACACCTACGCCGCCACAAACGGGCTCACTGCGGACGCTTTCAAAGATACCGAAAACTTCAAGGGAATCCTGATCAATAAAAATTTTTTGCAGGAGGCCACGCTGGCCGAGTATGAGCCGCTGCAGGTAAAGGCGGGCGAGAAGCTTGCGCTGGCGGGGATACTGATGGATCAGGATGATCCGGAAATTACCCCTCCCGGCTTTACCATGGAGATCGGCGCCGTAACAGCCAACTATCCCCTCGGCGTCTCCTCCGCCGGCCTCGGGGCTGTTAACCTGGTCGTCTCCGATGAGATCTTCGAGGAAATTGGTCTGGTTATGCAGGAGCAGAGCGAGCACCTGATGTATGACTATCATGATCACCTGCAGCTTTATCTATGCGCAGGTAACAGCGCCGGCCTGGCGGATCAGATCCGCACCATTTGTGAAAATCATACGGATGGGCACATCTATATTTTTGATGTTGAAGCTGCGCAGCAGGAGACGAATCGCACCAAAGCTGTAATCGCCATCTTTCTCTACGGCTTTATCACCCTGATCACCCTCATCGGCGTAACCAATATCTTCAACACCATCAGCACCAACGTGGCCCTGCGCCGCCGCGAATTTGCCATGCTTAAATCGGTGGGGCTGACACCAAAGGGCTTTAACCGGATGATTAACTACGAAAGCATCTTCTACGGCCTGAAAGCCCTGCTCTACGGCCTGCCGGTGAGCATCCTGATCAGCACGTGGATGTATAACGGCTTCGGCAACATGTTTAAATTTGCTTTCTTCCTGCCCTGGGAAGAGATCCTGATTTGCGTGGCCGGCGTCTTCGTGATCGTCTTTATGACCATGATGCAAGCCGGTTCCAAACTGAAACACGATAATATCATCGACGCTTTGAAGGAGGAAAATCTGTAACCCGCCGCAGTCAGTCTTCTTATTGACAAGTTCTGTGCCTGGAGGTAATTATGCGCGCATGTCCGCTGCACTTGGGGCATAGCGAGGGATCTGCGTGGTAGCATATAAACAAAAGGACATTTCAAATTACGAAATGTCCTTTTGTTTTTTAATCCCGGCTTAACCAAGCTTTACTCGAACCGGAAAGAGCTGATGAATGCTTCAAATTCCGGCAATAACGCATCAAAGTCTTCTGCCAAGGCGCAGCCTTGAAGGTTATAGATATAGCCATCCCGAAAAACATAAACAACTACCAATTTAAAGGGCATATTGGCCGCCTCGTAAGTACAGAGGAACTTTCTGCTGTCATGGCTACCCACTTTCAAGCTTTCAACGCTGCCGAACTCCATCTTGCCGAATGACTCAGAAAGAGTCTCTTTCGCATACTCAAGATAATCGTCCGGGCCGTCAATGTTCCCGGGGGCTTTATCCCGGACTACCATGAAATTGGATGGACCCTTGATATACAAAAGCAGCGCACTTGATTCTTTCTCCTCCCACCCTTCCGGTGGGGTAACTTTAACCTCTACATCGGGAATAACGGTTTCTCCGCCGGTTTCGCCTCCGTTTTCATCGGCGATTCCATCTTGGTTATCAGAAGGACCGCCGGTATCTGTTTTTTCACCGCACCCTGTGGCCGCCAGCAGCCCCACCACGAGAAACAGGACCATAAAATATCTGAAAATCTTCATGCCAACACTCCCTTTCACAAGGCCGCCTTTAATGGTAAAAACTAGGGTATCGCTTTTTCCTGATTCAAAGTATAACAGTATTCTGGCATTGATGTCAACCATACATTACCCATGATTTACGCTTAATGAATCACGATCAAATTCACCGGAAATCCCCCTAAATCCCCCTGTGGGAAAGGGGGGCTTTTTGATGTTCCCCCCCCTTTTTGGAATTGGAAGATAAGGGAGATTTGAGGTTCCCTCCTTTTAAAAAGGGGGATCAGGGGGGATTTATTAAAGGTGGGTAGGGGGGATTTACAAATGTCCCGCTTGCAGATTTGCAAGCCGGGTATTTTTCACTAAGCTGTCCGGCACCCATCCATGGACAGGGCAAACAACTGAAAACTGATTTGTGTTGATAATTTAACAAGTTATGTTTGAGTATTTTGCTGATTATGGATATAATAGTAAATAACACTAAGGAGGTTGTGCAGGATGATAAGGGTAACTGATACAGCCATAAATAAATTTAAAGAGATTTTAAAGCAGGATAAGATGGAGGATGCATATATTCGTATTTATATCAGTAAAATGGGGTGAGGGGGTCCCCAATTTGGGTTAGCTCTGGAAGAGCTACTCGAGAACAGTTCAGATATCGTGGAAGATGTTGATGGTTTGAAATTTTTATATGAACAGAATCTCTCCCGGTATATTGACGCCAAAAAGATAGATTACCAGACCGGGAATCGTGAAGGATTTGTCTTTACAGACCAAGGTCCTGAAGTTAAATGCGATGGAGGTTGTTGCGATCTCTAGGATTTAAATATTTTGCATTCATTTGTTCTTTAATGATAAACAAAAAGTAACAGACGAAAAAACGATCCTCAATCGGCCTGATTTTAGCATTTTGAACCGCATAAGCGGTCATGGCGGATCGATATCACCACTTCAAATTATCAGGAATTTCAGAATAGCACTGCAAGATTGAAAGCATGTCCTCCGGTAACAACCAATCATAACTGAACCTATCGAAGTTTTATCTACCGGATAAAGATTAACCAACCAGGGCCCATCCTTGGTCGTATAATATTATTTTATTAAAAAATAAGAGGTGGTAAGATGTCAACGATTAAAGTTAAATGGTTTGGTCACGCTATGTTTATGATAGAACGAAAGGGTTTCAGGATCCTTACCGATCCTTATTCGGCGGAGATAGGTTATCCCTTTCCCAATGTGGCTGTATCGGCGGTTTCAGTTAGTCATGATCATTACGATCATAATAATATCGAAGATTTGAAAGGTACCCCCATGGTTATTCGTGATGTTGCGCCGCTCATATACGGGCCGGTTTCATTTGAAGGACTGATAACCGATCACGATGAGTATGGCGGATCAAAAAGGGGTAAAAATATTATTTTCAGATGGCATCTTGAAGAGATAACCTTTGCTCATATGGGTGACTATGGAGAGGCGGAACTGACCGAGGAACAGTGCCATTTTCTGGAGCAGGCTGATATTTTGATGATCCCTGTGGGGGGGGGCTATACGATCGATTGGAAGAAGGCGCGTGAAATTATCTCCACTGTATCCCCACGGGTAGTTCTTCCCATGCACTACAAGACCCCTTTGTTAAATATTGAGATAGATACGCTCGATAATTTTATCGATGGTCTGGAGAATGTTAAACGAGTAGGTAAAACGGCTTCGTTTAAAAAGGAGAAACTGCCTGCCACCACGGAGATCTGGGTCATGGAGTTAAGTTAGCCCGCTGCATTTTACAGGCCCGGGATCCTCTCTATCCATTTTAACGATATTGCAGATGCTTTGTGGCGTTTAAAGTAAAGAGGCCATATCGGTGTGGAAAGGCCGGCGGTTATCTCATAGCCGATGTTTCGGGAATATGTATTTGTTTTTTTGGGCGGCACGATCGGAAGCAGGTTTTGTACAAAAGTCAAGAGATCTCTAAGCATAGCATGAGCCGGCCCGGACGTATCATCGAGAAAATTGATCAATTCTTCCCCATTCAGAAGATATTCCATCTCTGTATTTTTATCCGGAACCAGCGTGGTTAGCATCTGATAGAATTGGTTCAGAATTTCATGTTTGGCCACATTGCATATCTGTGACTCTACTGTCCAGGCCACTTGCCACTTGCCGTTGTTGGTATTTAAATCCCCTTCAAACAGGAGCAGATACCGCTCTCCCGTGGCTGTAAGTCGAAAACAAAGAAGATCATCTGCAGCCCAGTGTTTAAAATCAACGTTTTTGAAGGAGGCCAGAAAACGAACCGGATCCGAGAGGTCAAGCTTATCCTCTGTAGGTTTGACGGCACCGTTCTTCGAAGTTTTTTTACGGCGTCGTCTGGCTGAAGCCGGCCAGCTTTCCTGCGGACTCTTGTCAATTATCCGGGATACATCTTTTAACATAATCCCAATCCCCTAAAAAACATTATTTATACACCTATAGTATATATCGGTAGATACGAGAAAAAAGTAAGTCGGACCATCCGGCATCAAATATTCTTCCATATTTATCGTATAATTAATGGCAGGAAATATGATCCCTGCGTCGAAAAATAACAGGGCTAGGTATTGAGGTGTATTTATGAACCGCTTTAAATTTATAATCTTTGTGGTTCTTGATTTATTTTCTCTGGTTGCTGTTTTCTTGTTGTTTGTATATTTGGGGATGGGGCATACGTTGCTTTTATGTATAGGCCTGTTATTTCTGATCCTGGGGCTCTATGATCTAAGAACGGGCCGCCTTTCCGTGTTAATACATAAGCTTCTTTACCAACAGACATATACTCCGATATCCGCCTGGCCGCTGCGGGGAGGGATTCTGAATATAATTCCGCTTCTGATGGCGGGAGGAATTGTCTACTATAGCTTTCCGCTCGTTATTGCTCACGGTTTCGTCAACCGCGACTGGAATTTAACGGACGGGAACTATTTCCTGCAATTTACTCTCTGGCTGGTCGGCTTGAGTTTATTTATTATTATAGCGGCTGTCGGTCTGTATCCAGGAGTAAAAACAGATGAAAATAAGGAGAGATGCTTTATGAAAATTATTAAACCGATAATTAAAATATTGGTGGCGTTAATGCTGATTATTCTACTTGCAGCCGGTATTACCGCAGTCTCATTTTGGTGCTGGACACCGGATACCCTGAAAGAATTCTATGGAGATCGTACCGTCTTGAATATCGGCCACCGGGGCGCTTCCGCGGATGCTCCCGAGAACACCCTGCCTTCCTTCCAAAAAGCGGTAGAGCTCGGTGCCGACGGGGTTGAGCTTGATGTCATGTTTAGCCGCGACAGGGAGATAGTGGTTATCCACGACTATGCTGTAGATAAAACCACTGACGGGACCGGAAAAGTCAAGGATTTAACCCTGGAAGAACTGCGTCAACTGGATGCCGGTGCCTGGTTTTCGGCAGACCATGCGGGAACAGTTATCCCTACGTTGACCGAAGTAATAGAGGCTCTGGATGAAGATGTCCTTATTAACATTGAGATAAAGAGTGAATCCTTCCTGTCAGATGGTATCGAGAAAGCTGTAGCCGACATCATAGCCCGGTATGATCTCTATGATCGTACCCTTGTATCCAGTTTTAATCCTGTTTCCCTGATCAGGATAAAGAGGGCGGATAGCCGTATCAGCACGGGATTGATTTATGCTCCCGATCTTCCTTCTTTTTTGAGCAAAGGGATGCTCATCCCCATCGCCAAGCCCGATGCATTGCATCCACGTTCTGATATGGTCGATGAAGAATACGTGGCCAAAGCTCATACAAAGGGGTACCGCATCAATGCATGGACGGTAAATGATGAGGAGGAGATGAACCGGCTGATTGAATTGGGGGTCGATGGAATAATTACCGACCACCCCGGTATGCTGAAGGAACTGAGCCCGAGAGTTAACTAGTTGGTTGAAGTTGATCCTCCTTTTCCTTCCCGAAGGATGGAATGGATCTCCTTGCGAACCTGCTCATCAGGTTCATGCTTAAAGCCGTAAGCCAAGACCTGTCCGGCCTCTGAACCTCCCAATTGCCCAATAGACCAGGCCGCATGTAACCTTATCAGCGGGCGGGGGTCATCAATAAAGACATCGATCAGAGGTTTCAGGATCCGGTGATCGCGGCTGTTGCCCAGAGCAACGACAACATTTCTTCGTATCAGATCAATTCCGCGCCATCCGGCAGCGGTTCGGCCGAAAGTATGGGAGAATTCCCGGCGATCAATATCGAGCAGAGGGATCAGCGGCATATGATCATCAAAAATCGCCGCGGAGATCTCTTCCAGAGGGGACGGCGATATATCTTTATTGAGGGGACAGACCTCTTGGCAGGTATCACAACCGTATATTCTGGATCCCAAAGGTTTCCGAAAAGAAGGGGGGATAACGCCTCCGGCCTGGGTAATATAAGACAAACAATGCCAGGGATTGAGCCGGTAAGGGGCATACAGGGCTCCTGTAGGGCAGGCCTCCCTGCATCGCCCGCATTTCAAACATTCTTTGGATCGGGTAGTGCGGGGCCATGCGGGAAGAGAGATATCAAGAAGGATTAATCCCAGAGTTACCCATGAACCGTATTTGGGGGAAATAAAGAATGTATTCTCACCGATGATTCCATCTGTCTGGTAAGCAAAAGCCCGTTCCATCAGCGGCCCTTTATCGGCCAGGATCTGGTAATTGAAAGAACGGGGATACAATCGGCCCAGAAACTCGATGAGCAGATTGGCTTTACTCTCGAGGAGCAGATGATAGTCTTTGCATCGTGCCATCCGGGCCACCTTTCCGGAAGGTCCCCCATTGGCCCGGGGGGGGACGGATGGCGTGAAATAAGGCAGAGCCAGGCAGATAATACTCCGGCATCCCGGAAGAGCGAGCCGGGGATCGATTCTGGCCGATACGGAACTGTTTTCAAAAGGTGAGCGTAATCCTTTCCGGACTCGCTCTGCCAGAAAGGGT
>JBASYW010000321.1:0-2705 GCA_049277715.1 Dethiobacteria bacterium
GTGCACAGAGCTCTTCCAGCAGGTTACGCAACGACTTTTCATCCAGATAACGGGTTAGCCTCCCGGCATAAGCCAGAGATACGATCCCCGTTTCTTCCGAAACGATGATCACCACGGCATCCGTCTCCTCGGTAATGCCGATCGCCGCCCGGTGTCTGGTTCCCAGTTCTTTACTCAGATTCGGCCTCTCGGTAAGGGGAAGATAACATCCGGCGGCAATGACCTGGTTGCCTCTAATAATTACCGCCCCATCGTGCAGCGGGCTGCGCGGGAAAAATATATTGATCAGCAATTCGGCCGAGATAGTCCCTTCCACGCTTATGCCTGTTTCAATAAAGTCTTTGAGCCCGGTATCCATCTCCACCACGATCAGCGCCCCAAAGCGTTTTTTCACCAATACCGGTATGGCTTTGACAATCTCATTTAAAAAATGATCGAATTCTTTGGGCCCCCACGGAGAACGTTGAAATATTTTACCGCGCCCCAGATGCTCCAAAGCCCTTCTCAGTTCGGGCTGGAAAACAATGGGAATGGCGATTAGGCCAACGGTCATAACCTGACGAAGAATCCAGTTAAGAGTGTTTAATCCGATTTTGTCACTGAACACCGTGGCCAGAAGAAGCAACACCAGACCTTTGACAAGCTGTTCCGCTCTGGTGCCTCTGATCAACAAAATAAGGCGGAAAAAAACGATAGAAACAATGATGATATCAATGATATCCCGCCAGCTGAGATTAATTTGTTGCAATCCTGCGATGATCCGCTCCAGTATCCACAAAAGAATGACCCCTCATCTTTTTATCCCTCATTTAAAATATAAAATGAAATATGCAATTTTGCAAATATAAGTTCCGAAAAAATTTTTTCTCGGGGTAAAGTCGATTCAATATATATTATATTAAATACTTATCGTATAGTTTAGTTCTATTTTTTTTGATGAATACCTGCCCGCCGTTTTAAAGTTAACTTAGGTATTATTTGTTATTTTTCCAGAAGTCACGGGTCAATTGCATAATTATCCCACTGAGAGAAATTACCCCGATCAGATTGGGGATCGCCATAAATAAATTAAGGGTATCGGCGGCGGCCCATATGGCCCGCAGGCCTCCCATGGAACCAACCATGATAAAGATTATCCAGAAAAAACGGTAGTATTTCTGCCCCCCCCTGAATATGTACTGAAAACATTTTTCGCCGTAATATGACCATGAGATAAGGGTGGAAAAAGCAAAGAAAACCAACCCGATCGTTACCAGAATGCCTCCCCCCGGGATGCCCCGGTTAAAGGCCTCCACGGTCATTGAAGCGCCCTCAAGTCCCGAAGTCCAGGCCCCGGTTATTAACAGGGCCAGGGCGGTAAAGGTGCAGATGATATGCGTATCGATGACAACCTCGATAATCCCCCATAATCCCTGTCGGGCCGGATGATCGGTAACCGCCGCCGCATGGGCGATGGAGGCACTCCCCAGTCCGGCCTCATTAGTGAATACCCCCCTGGAAACACCGTAACGCAAGGCATGCATTACCCCGGCACCGGCAAATCCCCCCAGGGCTGCGGTCCCTGCAAAGGCACTGCGAAAAATCAGGGAAAAAGCAGCGGGTATCTCACGATAGAATATGACCATGATGACAATTATGCTGCCCACATAGAAAACCGACATAATGGGAACCAATCCGGCTGTAAAAGAACCGATTCTTCTGATGCCGCCGATGATTACCAGACCGGTAATTGTTGCAAAGACAACTCCGGAAACAAGGGGCGGAACACCCACTGTTGTCTGCAGAGCATCGGCCACCGAATTGGCCTGGACCATATTGCCGATACCAAACGCCGCCAGAGAGCCGGCCAGCGCAAATATATAGGCCAGAAAACGATTGTTAAGCCCATAGTCGAGCACATACATGGGACCCCCGGAAACCAACCCCTGATTATTTTTATCCCGTTGGCGGTAGTGCACGGCAAGGACAATTTCGGCATATTTGATGATCACACCCAGTAAACCGGAAAACCACATCCAGAAGATAGCGCCCGGCCCCCCCAAAGCAATCGCCGTGGCCACCCCGGCAATGTTCCCCGTGCCCACCGTGGCCGCCAGAGCCGTAGTCAGTGCCTGAAAGGGGGGGATATCTCCTTTACCGCCGCGTCCTTTCCGATCGCGCACAAAAAAAGTCTGATAAACAATGGACGGAAAATAAAGGATCTGAAAGAATCTGCTTCTTATGGTCAGATATAGTCCCGTTCCCAGGATTACAATCGCCAGGGGTATGCCGCCCATCCACTTCAAAAATAGAACCGGATATTTAATCATCAAGATAAATATATTATCACCCAGACCAATCACCGCCTTTTATCCTGCTATTATTAGTATTATTTGCGGGTAAATAAAAATTCCTTTCCGCGAAAATATCAAGCAGGATCTTTTCCGGACAGAGATATGGACAGGCCGCAGGCAGTGCATGATTCTCCGTTCAGGCCCACCAAAGCGGTACGATAACCTCTTCGTCTGATGAGGAGGTTATGACAGCGCGGACAGTAAGTATTGGAACCTTCGTCATTTTCCGGTACATTGCCGATATAGACATAGTTCAATTTTTCCCGGGCCAGACATCTTGCCTGCTCCAGAGTAGCCGGTGGTGTCGGTGGGAGTGACAGTTGGTAATGCGGAAAATATCTGGAAAAATGAAGGGGGATATCGGGATTGAGC
>JBASYW010000322.1:0-8331 GCA_049277715.1 Dethiobacteria bacterium
CGGTTGTTCCTTGGTTCCGCCCGGAAATAACGGTTACCTCATCCATGAAACTCTCCATGATGGAAAAACCCATGCCCGAACGTTCCAGTTCCGGCTTGCTGGTATAGAAAGGCCGCCGTGCCTGCTCAATATCCCCGATCCCCTTTCCCTGATCGGTAATCTCCACAACCAGCCTGTCGCCTTCGATGGAGGCGGAAAATATTACGGGACCGATCTCATCTTCATAACCATGGATGATGGCGTTGGTAACCGCTTCCGAGACAGCGGTCTTGATGTCACTGATCTCCTCCAACGTCGGATCGAGACGGGCGGCGAAGGCGGCGATCACGGCCCGGGCAAAGGCCTCGTTCCTGGATAAACTGGGTATCTCCATCCTCAGGTAATCCTTGCTCCTGTATTCCATCAATATTATCCTCCTTTTGTCAGCATAATTGACAGATGCTTTTAAACTTGATCATGATATTGAAGAAAATCCAACCTACAGTTTTTTCAGGGCATCCTGCTCGCTTCGATATATGGATATGATCCTCGGCAACCCCGACATCTCGATCAGCTTGGCCACCGTTTCCGACGGACTGCATATGGCCACCCTTCCCCCTTTTTGATCGACCTGTTTATAGCGGCCGATGATGGCCCCCACTCCCGAGCTGTCCATGAAAGTGACCTCTTTAAAATCAATAATTAAATTTCGGGCGTTCTCCTTCTCCCACTCCATCGCAAAGATGCTCCTGAACTCTTCTGCACTGTGATGGTCCAATTCGCCCTTCAATTTAAAAATCAGATTATGGCCTACGCGGCTTGTCCTGATCTGCATAACCACCCTCCTTAGGCGATATGGCAAAAATAGATATATCTATATCCTTTGCTTTGGAAAATAATTCTGCGCTTATCAGAATTTTCCTGCAAAATTTTCGACATTTATAAAATTTATTTATCTGTTATAATTATTTTAAAGCTAAATTTTGGGGAGGAATAACATGTTCAAAGCAATAACAGGCAAATCTTTCAAGGAAAAAAGCAGGTGTTATTTTCTTGTTTTTTGTGTGTTCATGTTCATTATAGCAAGTGCATTTCCCCTTTCTTTCAACAGCCGCGCATATGCTTTTGACCCTGTTCCTGCGGGTTATTCGGCCGCGGGAAACCTCCCCCGGGCCGCCGCCGCGTATTCCTGGGGGCGGGGAGTTGAAGGCCAGCTGGGGCAAGGGCATGAAAAAAACATCTCTTTTCCGCTTAGAATCAGCAGCCTCTCCGGAATGAAGGAAGTATCCGCCGGGGGTAACCATTCCCTGATGCTGCTGGAAAACGGCGATGTGTATGCATTTGGCAAGAATGACAAGGGGCAGTTGGGACTGGGCAAAATCTCCAAACCGATCCCTACCCCCACCAGGATCAACCTGGACAATGTAGAGGCCATCTCCGCAGGTTACTCCCATTCACTGCTATTGAAGGAAGGCCACGTTTACTCTTTTGGAGAAGGTGCGTACGGCGCGTTGGGACACGGCGATAAGGAGGATAAAAATACCCCCCGCATAACCGAAGGCCTCGAGAACGTCAAGGCCATCGCCGCCGGCTTCCACTACTCTCTTGTGTTACTTGAAAACGGCGATGTATACGCATTTGGCAATAACAACAATGGGCAGTTGGGATTGGGTGATAAAGTCTCGAAATTGATTCCCACCCCTACCAGGATCGATCTGGACAATGTAGAGGCCATCTCCGCAGGTTACTCCCATTCGCTGCTGTTGAAAGAGGGCCGCGTTTACTCCTTTGGAGGAGGTATGTGCGGTGCGTTGGGGCACGGCGATGAGGTGGATAAAATCACCCCCCAGTTGATCGAAGGCCTCGAGAACGTCAAGGCCATCGCCGCCGGATGGGGGGATATCCTGGGCTCCCACTCACTGATATTACTCGCTAATGGCGATGTATATTCATTTGGACGGGGAAAAGAAGGTGCACTGGGGCTCGGCGACAGTAATAACAGATTGGTACCGGCAAAGATAGCAACCGCGGAGCAGGCAACGGCAATCGCGGCGGGGGGAATGTATTCACTTATTCTCCTTGAGAACGGCGAGCTCCATGCATGCGGACAGAATGATCTGGGGCAGCTGGGGCTTGACGACGACAAAGTTAACAAGCTCGTGCCGACCAGGATAGGTCAGGTAAAAGAAGTAGTCAGGATCTCGGCCGGCTTCCGGCATTCATTATTAACTTCTACGATGCTCCTGATCGGTGATGTCGATGGTAGCGGAACAATTAACATTAGTGACGCGATTATCGTGCTGAAGCATATTGTGAACCTGATAGAACTTGACGGCTGCCTTCTGGAGGCGGCCGATACCAACAAGAACGGAACTATCGATATTAACGATGCGATTCTGATCCTGAAGTATATCGTCGGGCTGGTAAAGGAGTTCTAAAAATTGATTTCTTCCTTATTGCCCCACGCCACGAGCAGCCGGGTATAAGTGAGTCCGGGTGGCACTTTCCGATCCTCCGTGCACCATCCGGTTCAGATGTCATATCCCGGGGTTTCAGGATCCTATCCCCTATCTTCTGCCGAAGCTGAGCCAGAGGGAGAAGATGCGTCCGGCGATTTTAAAATAACCGGCTCGCGCTATATCACCGGCGGCAACCAGATCAACACCGGCTTTCTCATCCTTGAAGAAAGCATTTATTTCTCCGATTTTCTGCCCTTCTTCAAGGGGAGCCTCAAGATGTTCCGGAAGCACGACCTCCTTCTCGTATTCAACTTTTTCCCCTTTCGGATAGAGAAGGCTTAAATTATTTTTGGCGATAATATTTACGTGCGTAAAGTCGCCCTTTTCCACGGGCACTATTTTTATGACCTCACCCTTTTTGACCACCGGAACGGACTGGTAGCGGGAAAAACCGTAATTTAAAAGTGTCCGTGCCGCGTCATAACGTTCATCGCTGGTGTCCCCGCCCAATATTACCGCCAGAAAACGGGTGTCCCCCCGGCGTGCCGTGGCTGCTATGCAGTGGCCGGCTTCGTTGGTAAAACCGGTTTTTAATCCGTTGCACCCCTGGTAATAGCGGATGAGTTTGTTGGTATTGCTGAGATAAACCTCACCCGACTTGATCTCTCCTTCCAAAAAATGCTCATCCATCCACACACCCGTAAACTCATGGATCTGAGGATGGTTTAGCAGTTCCCGGCTCATGATACTGATGTCATAAGCGGTGGTAAAATGATTTTCATCGTGGAGACCGTGGGGATTCATAAAGCGCGTATTCTTCATGCCCAGATCATGCGCTCTGCTGTTCATCAGATCGACAAAGACCTCTACCGAACCGGAGATATGTTCGGCCACGGCAAGGGAAGCATCGTTGGCCGATCCGACCATGATACCGATCAGCAATTTCTCCAGATTAACCCGATCGCCCTCGCTGAGAAATATCTGTGAGCCGCCCATCGATGCCGCCCGCGATGAGATCACCACCTCGTCATCAAGATGTATTTTCCCCTCTTTCAGAGCCTCCATGGCCAGAAGAACGGTCATAATCTTGGTCACGGAAGCCGGGTAAAGTTTTGTTTGGCTATCTTTCTCAAAGATGATTTTTCCGGTATCCGTCTCCATCATCAGCGCGGCCTTTACCTTATAATTAAATTCAATGGCCGGCTCCTCTGTCTCGCCGGAGGCGTTGGCAGCAGAAAATCCGGGTAATATAAGGATGTTCAACAATATAGCGGCAATCATAAGGTAAACCAGGCGAGTTGGAATATTACTGCGCAAGAGTATAACCTCCCCTTTTCTTCATATTTTTACCCGGAAATAAAAAAACATACTCTCCATCAAAGTATGTAATACCAAAGATAAAAATAACCTCGTTTTTTCCGGGTTGTCCCGGTCATCGATTTTATGCGGGAAAACCGGTAATCAGACCGACGATTAAATAAAGGATCAGGAGCACATCTTCAACGTCAATCTTTCCATTACCGTTGACATCTCCGCATTTCAGGTCTGCAGGATCGGGATGGCTCAGCCCGGCCAGATACCGTAACATGACGATTGCATCCTGCACGTTACACCTTCCGTCACCGTTAACATCACCATAAACGGCTTCCCCCGAAGGGGGCTCCGGGTCAGGGGCAGGATCGGGATCGGGGTCGGGATCGGAGCCGGGGTCCGGCGTGGGGTAAGGATCCGGCTCAGGGTCATGGTCGGAATCGGGGTCGGGGTCAGGATCCGGCTCGGGCTCGGGATCGGGTTCAGGATCAGGGTCATTTACCGTCACATGGCACGCCGCCGTGTAACCACCATCAACGGTGGTTACGTATATCCAGGTCTCACCCATACCCGCCGGTGTTACCAAACCCTCCGCATTGACTGCGGCAACCGAAATATCCGCAGATTGCCAGGTTACGCTGTGATCCGTGGCCGTCTCCGGATAAATCTCGGCCACAAGCTCAAACGGCTCCCCCTGAAACAGCATCTCCAGCCGGTTCCGATTTAATTTAACCCCGCGCACGGGAACAAGTTCTTTTTTAAATTTAACGAGATAGGAATATGTAGCCGTGCCCCGCGTCCTGTAGCCGGCAACAATAAACCCCCCGTCCGCAGTCCGGCGGATACAATTTGGAACTTCTTCGCATCCGGGTTCGCCGTATGTCATCTCCCAGTATAGTGTGCCGCCGGCATCTATACGGATCAGGTAAAAATCATCATCCCCCTCCAAAGAACAGCGGGTACCGGCAACAATATAACTGTCGTCACCAACTTCCTCCACATAATTTCCGTAATCTTTACCGCTGCCGCCAAATGTTTGCTCCCACTCCACCTCGCCGGTCTCATCTGTTTTGATAAGATAGATATCATAATCTCCCCGGCCATATGATTTTGTTATGCCGAGAAGGAGAAAACCGCCATCCTTGGTGATGCGGATGCATCTGCCTTCATCAGTGTCATCTCCACCATAAGAACGCTCCCATTCTTTCTCCCCGGAAGAATCAACCTTTAACAGGTACACATCAGTCTTATGATAAAGATCGGTACGTGAACTGCCGACGATGATGTATCCTCCATCTTCTGTTTTCTGCAGATATGCACCCCGGGTATCATGGTGCCCGTCATAATTATATCTTTTTTGCCATTGCAACTCCCCGGCAACATCCGTTCTGATCAGATAGAGTTCATTTAATGACCTCTTTTCATTGAAAGATTGTGTGCTGCCCACGATCACAAATCCGCCATCATCTTCTTCGAGAAGATATAATCCGGTGTCTATCCTTCGTCCGCCATAAGTTTTGCTCCACTGCATATTGCCGGCCGCATCCGTCTTGATTAGATATACGGAGCAGCTACCCGGGCCATACGAGTAGCTACGGCCGACAATGGCATAACCGCCATCCGAGGTCTCGATAAGATAACGGCTGTAGTCCTCATCTTTGCCGCCAAAGAACTGTTTCCATTCCGGCTCTCCGTCCGGATCGATCTTGAACAGGTAAATATCATACGAATTAGTATGATGCAACCTGTATCCCAAGCAAATATATCCACCGTCTGAAGTCTGTTGGACATAAGCACATTTATTTGTACATTCGGCAAATATGTTTTCCCATTCCATCTCCGGCTTTAACATTAAAGGGAACATATGGCCGACCGGAACAAATAAACCCAGAATCATGAATGTGGTTAATAAACTGAACCTTAACCGCGGTTCCATCAATTTATCAGCCGCATAACGATAAAATAGATGTAAATTTTTCATTTATATCACTCTTAATGTATATAATTTACTGATAATTTTGTATCTATTATTCTATTAAATTACATTATTTCCTTTTTTATTTAAAAGATCTTTTGAAAAACTTGCGGATTAATAAAGACAAAGAGGATGCAAAAGCGTCCCCGGGCAGGCACCAAAGGTTGATTCCGGGGGCCGTTTCTCAAAAACAGAGGCTCAGAGAGACATACGTCCTCGGAGCCGTTCAGGAGACGGTATCATGGATCAGCGGCCGGGGAGGAACGGGATCTGTGGCGATCCGGACCGCACGGTGAACTTCTTCAAGGGCGGCGGCTATCCTTTCTTCCCTATCGGTATAAAGGGTCATCAGCGGCATCCCTTCTTCCACTTTATCACCGCTTTGGGCATGAAGGTAAATACCTGCGGATCGATCCGGAGTGTCGCCTTTCCGTTGGCGGCCGGAACCAAGCAGAGCAGCGGCCCGGCCAATGTGGAGGGCATCGAACTTCTGCAGATATCCCATTTGGCCGGCCCTGATTTCCCGTTGAAACCGGGCCGGTTCCAGCCCCTTTTCAAGCGAACGCGGATCGCCGCCCTGAGCCTCGACCATCTGCAGGAACTTCTCGTAAGCGTCGCCGCTGTCCAGAAGATGCCTCAGCCGAGAGCGGGCCGCCTCCGCATCGTCGTTGTTCACCGCATCACAGAGCAGGTGAGTACCCAGGGAAAGGGCCAGCTCTTTCAAGTCATCGGGGCCTTCTCCCTGCAGGGTGCTTACCGCTTCTTCGATCTCCAGAGAGTTGCCGATCGCTCTCCCCAGCGGTTGATCCATATCGGTGATCAACGCTTTCACGCGCCGGCCAAAAGCTTGGCCCAGAGAGACCATCGTCTCCGCCAAGGCAGCAGCATCGGTGAGAGATCTCATAAAAGCCCCGCTCCCGACCTTGACGTCCAGAACAATGCAGGAAGCCCCGCCGGCAATCTTCTTGCTCATGATCGAGCCGGCAATGAGGGGGATGCTGTCCACGGTAGCCGTCACATCGCGCAGAGCATAGATCCTGCCATCGGCGGGGGTAAGTTCCGCGGTCTGGCTAACCACCGCCAGACCGATCCTCTCCACCTGGGATTGCATCTTGCTCAGAGACAGTTCCGTATTGAAGCCCGGGATACTTTCCAGTTTGTCGATAGTACCGCCGGTAAATCCGAGCCCCCGTCCGGACATCTTGGGCATGTAGATGCCGGAGGCAGCCATCAGCGGGGCAACCACCAGCGTGGTCTTGTCCCCCACACCGCCGCTGGAGTGTTTGTCCGCGACCATGCCGGAAAGGTAATTCCAGTTTAAAGTCCGTCCGGATGCGACCAGGGCCTTAGTGTACGCGGTCAGCTCGCCCGGGGTAAGGCCGCGGTAATAGACCGCCATCAGAAATGCGGTCATCTGGTAATCGGGGATCAGGCCCCGGTTAAAACCGGAGACGATCCGCTCGATCTCGTCGGGCATAAGCTCCCGACCGTCTCTTTTTTTGATGATCAGATTTAAAGGTGACACGGCCTCTCCTTTTATTTTTATCTTTTTCCTGTTTATCCCGGCCCCGCACATGAATATCCCCGGCAGGGTGATGACATGCCCCATGCCTATGCTCTTACTTTATCAACGGCAGTTTGTCCAGGAATGAAGTGCCGGAAATATCGCCGTCATTTTCAATGCCGAGATATTCCATAATCGTTGCTCCCAGGTCTCCGGCCGTGGAACGCGTGCCCAATGAGACGCCCCGAAAACCATCATCCGCAATATCACCGTCTGCACACTGCCAGATCAGCAGGGGAACATACTCACGGGTATGATCGGTCCCCGGCCAGGTCGGATCGCAACCATGATCGGCGGTTACGACGACTAGATCCCCGCCGGAAAGGTGTTCCGGCAGCCTGCTTAAAAATCGATCAAAGGCGGTGAGCGCCCGTGCAAACCCCTGCACATCATTACGGTGACCGTAAAGGGTGTCAAAATCACCAAAATTGGCCCAGATCAGGCCTTCCCGGGAGGCCTCCAGGGCTTCCAGCACTCCGCGTTCAACAACGGCGTTATCCCCTTTGGCGGGTATATAACGGGTCACTCCCCGGCCGGAAAAAATATCGTTCACCTTGCCCACCAGAGTCACTTCCACCCCGTCCGCGGAAAGAAGATCAAGCATCGTGGGCCGGAGCGGCGGCAGCGAGAAATCTCGCCGCCCGGAGGTACGTCTGAAATTTCCCGGTGTCCCGGTAAATGGACGGGCGATCACACGGCTTACCGCATGTTTCCCGGTGAGCAGTTCCCGCGCACGGGAACAGAGAAAATAAAGCTGTTCTACCGGAATGATCTCCTCGTGCGCCGCGATCTGGAAAACACTGTCGGCCGAGGTATAGACAATCGGAGAGCCGGTCTGCATATGTTTCTCACCGAGTTCGGCTATTATCTCCGTCCCCGATGCCGGCCTGTTGCCGAGCACTTCACGGCCGGCTATCTTCTGAAATTTTTCGATTATCTCCGGGGGGAAACCGGCGGGGTATACCGGAAACGGGTGCGGCAGGATCAGGCCCGCGATCTCCCAATGTCCGATGGTGGTATCCTTGCCCGGTGAACGCATGGCC
>JBASYW010000323.1:0-1560 GCA_049277715.1 Dethiobacteria bacterium
GTTATAATTAGGTCAAAAGTAAAATAAAGTACGGCTGTTCCGAACCTGCATACCTTCAGCTTTTTAAAGTTACGGTATAAGGTCTGGGCCGGAGGAGAAATTCCCCCGCCTCCCGCTATTGGAAAGGAGAACGCCAGCTGGGGAATCAAGAGGCTGTGCTTTTTCAATCCGGAGGCAACAGCCTTTTATAATAGGAGTAGATACGATGAAATTGATGAACGCTACGGAACCGGAGGCTGTATTCGGGCTTATAGCAGATAATTTTTCCGCCTTGGAGAAGGAAGAGGTTAATATAGAGAAGGCGGGAGGCCGGTGCCTGGCAGAAGATTTTTTTTCAAGAGAGGATCTGCCCGGTTTTGATCGTTCAACGGTGGACGGATACGCATTGAAGGCCCGTGATACATTTGGATCTCAGGAAGGGCTTCCTTCTGTTTTTGATCTGAATGGCGAGATTCTTATGGGTAAAGCCGCTCCGGAAATCGATGCGGGACAATGTTGCCTGATCCATACCGGAGGGATGTTGCCTGCAAATGCCGATGCCGTCGTGATGATTGAAGATACGGAGGCAACAGGTGATACCATTCATGTTTACCGCCAGGTGGCTCCGGGAGAGAATGTTATTCATCGGGGTGAAGATCTGAGCAGGGGCGATCGTGCACTTCCGGCGGGAAGTTGCCTGCGTTCCGCGGAGATCGGGCTGCTGGCGTCGATGGGCGCTGCCCGGGTAAAAGTTTACCGCCGCCCGGTAATGGGCCTGCTCTCCACAGGGGATGAGCTGGTCCCGTATACTTCGCAGAACCTTGAATCCGGCAGAATCAGGGATTGCAACACGCCGGCACTGACATATCTGGGACGCCGCAGCGGAGCCGAGGTTGTAAGCGGGGGGATACTCCCCGATATTTTTGATCATTTTCTCGAAAAAAGTCGTAATTTGCTAAATCGGGTTGATTTTTTGGTGCTCTCCGGAGGCAGCTCGGTGGGAGCTCGCGATTTTACAGCCCGCACCTTGCAGGAGCTGGGGAAGCCCGGCCTGCTGGTCGAAGGGATATCGATTAAACCCGGCAAGCCCACCTTGCTGGCAAACTGCAACGGAAAACCGGTGTTGGGACTTCCGGGGCATCCGATCTCCGCTCTCAATGTGTTCCTGATCTTCGGAGTGGCGATCTTGAACCGTCTCGCCGGCCGGCGCCAAAAATTTTATCCGGCGGTAAACGCCGTCCTGACGCGTAACATAGCTTCACGTTCAGGGCAGACCGATTTTGTACGGGTCAGGATTGAAGAGGAAGCCGGGCGGATTTTGGCCGTCCCCGTTTTCGGGCGTTCGGGGATGCTGCGTACCCTGGCCGATGCGGACGGTTTCATCATTATCAGGCCCGAAATAGAAGGATTGGAAGCCGGTACGGAAGTACAGGTGTTTTTATGGGAGTAAGAAAAAGAAAGGACTGTACCGGCAACGGGAAGATTGAGATAAACGATATGCAATTGCATGGTAACGGCAATAGCATTCCGGTCCCTTATCTGTCACCTCAAAATAAGAGGAGGGGTTCCGATGCGCAAGGT
>JBASYW010000324.1:0-6213 GCA_049277715.1 Dethiobacteria bacterium
CCCTTGCGGTAGAAGTTGGTCAATATTGCTCTGGCCAGCGCCGCCCCTTCCGAAGGATCCGTACCCGCTCCGAGTTCATCAAGCAGTACCAGCGATTGCGGGCCTGCTTCCCCCAATATGGAGATAATATTTTTAAGATGTGCTGAAAAGGTGCTTAGCGACTGCTCCAGACTCTGTTCATCACCGATATCCACCCGTATCTCCCTGAATATCCCGATTTTAGTCCCGGCGCGTACAGGAAGATGCAGACCACACTGAGCCATCGCCACGAGCAGTCCAACGGTCTTCAGGGTAACTGTTTTTCCACCGGTGTTTGGGCCGGTGACCACCATTATCCGGTTATAGCCTCCCAGCTTAAAATTGATGGGCACCGCATCTTCTTTTAAAAGCGGATGCCTGGAACCGTTTAAATCTATAAACTGCTCCGCTGTAATCCGGGGTTCGATCCCCTCCATGGAAAAACTCAGCCTTCCTTTGGCCATAATAAAGTCAAGGTGGCCGTATATCGTTATATCGTTCCGCAATAAGCCGGCATTGCTCTTTATCAGCGCGCTCAATTCCGTCAGAATCCTGTCTATCTCTTTCTTCTCCATATTCTTGTATTGTTGGAGCTTATTCTGTGCTTCGACGACGGAGATAGGTTCAATGTAAAGGGTGGCCCCGCTGGATGATTGGCCATGGAAAATGCCCTGAAGCTGCGCCCTGTACTCCTGTTTGACAGGAACAACATAGCGATCATTGCGGATCGTAATTAACGGCTCCTGCAGATAGCGACGCCAGCCGGGACTTCTTATATATTCTTCCAATCTATCCTGGATTCTCTGACTCAGGGTAATCCGGGTCCGCCTTATCTTATTCAATAGAGGTGAGGCCTTATCGTGGATATCTCCGTCATCACCGATACAGGATTTCAGTTTTTGCAACAATACGGGACAGCCGTTAAACCGGGAGGAAAATGAAGCAATGGCCGGTGAAATCTCCCTGATCGGCTCTTTTTTTAAATGGCCCTGAACGTGTCGGCATGCTTGGATAAAATCCTTTACTTTTGACAATTCAGGCGTGCTCAAGATGCCGCCTTTTTCCGTTTTTTTGATAATGAGACGGATATCCGGTACCGGCTGTATAGTCAAAAACCCCTTTACCAGCAGGGCACATGCTTCAGTTGTCTCTCTGTATTTCTCACCGATTTCGTGCACATCGGATACCGGTAAAAGCTGCTGCGCCTCTTCCTTTCCAATTGCGGTTACGGTATGGGAAGCCAACATTGTTCTGATCTGATCAAATTCCAGTAATCTGATCTCTCTTTCCGTAAGCACCGTCATTTTTATTACCCCCCCCTCTCCCGAAACCAATCTCCTCTGTTGCCGGTTAAGAAACGTAGTTTTTTTTCCGTGCCCCTGGCAATCCCCACCCGCTCGGTGGCAATAATCTCTTTCCCGGGAATAGTTATGTTGTTATCCACGATATATAATGGAGGTTTTACGAGTGAGAGCTCGTTGTGCTCATTTGTAATCCCCATGGCCTTGCAGAGGTTGCCGGGACCGTTTGTTATCGATAGCCGATCATTGCGCCCCCTTCTTCTTTGCATCAAAGAGAGTCCTTCAAGCGGTAGAAGAGATCTTACCAGAACCGCCTCCCCTACCCCTTCCTCCCGGCAGACAGCATTAAAACAATAATGAATGCCATAGATCAGATAAACATAGGCCTGCCCCGGAGGACCGAACATCGGTGCATTTCTCTCTGTCCGTCCCCTGTAAGTATGAGATGCCGGATCATCCTGCAGATACGCTTCAGTCTCGGTAATAATGCCCGCCGTAACTCCCTCGGGCGATTCATGCACCAGCACCTTGCCCAATAATGCTTCGGCCACCGCCACCGTATCTCTATCATAAAAATCAGCCTTCAGAATCTTCATTTCGCACCCCGGCACTTCAAGATCTTGCCTAATGACTCCGCGTCGTATGTATTGAGAATATTATCTTTGCCGGCCATACCCCTGCGGGCGGTGATGACCCCGTATACCATATCATCCATATTGTTAGCCCCATGTGAATCGGTGTCGATGGCCAGCCGCGCTCCCCTGGAAAGCGCTTGCCTGACATGCTCATCTTTGAGGTCAAGCCGATCCGGAGAACTGTTGATCTCCAATGCCGTTTCCGTCTCAACGGCACGATCCAGGATCCGTTCAATATCGATCTCATAGGGATCCCTCTTGTTGATCAAACGACCGGTAGGATGCCCGATAATATGTACATGAGGGTTCTCCATAGCCGCCAGTATCCTTCCGGTCAGCTCCTCCTTGCTCTGCTTAAATCCACTGTGGATAGAGGCGATCACTATATCCAGCTCTTCAAGGACCTGGTCCGGAAAATCAAGTGATCCATCCCTTAAAATATCAACCTCGATCCCGGTAAAGATATGAAAACCCTTTATTTTTTTACGGAGTTCCTGTATATATGCAACCTGTTCCCGAAGTCTTTCAACCGTCAAGCCTCCGGCTATCTTTAATGATTGAGAATGGTCGGTGATAGCAATGTAACTATACCCCTTTCTGATGGCTTTTTCTACCAATTCCGGGATGGTGTTATAGCCATCACTCCAGTTACTGTGCAGATGGAGATCACCCTTGATATCTTTGATTTCAACCAATGCGGGTACTTCCAATACATCCGCCCTGAAAAGCGCGTTGTCTTCACGTAACTCCGGGGGTACAAAAGGCAGATTCAGGGTGCTGTAAATATCCTCCTCCGATTTACCAACCAGATATCTGCCCCCTTTAGACAACCCGTTTTTATCCCATAATAATCCCAAATTCGAGGCTCTCTTCTGCAGATATTTGAGATGCGCTTCCGAACCTGTTTCATATATCAGCCGGGCAAAATAATGCTCTTCGGGAACATGTTTTATGATTACGGGCACGTTATATATAGAGTTGATTTTAATCATTTCCCCCTCTGATTCCATCCCCTTGATCAGAGGGTATGACTTCAAAACATCCTCCAGCTTTTCCGGGTTAAAAACCCCATTGGTGCCCAACAAAATGTTTATATCATTGACGGTCTCATATCCCCTCCGCATCTTTCCCGTACCCGAAAAAAGATTAACCCCCTCTACCCCCATGATCCTCTCTTGCAGTTCCTGTGTTAAGCTCATCGCCACACTGAGCAGGATCCGGCTTCCAACTGTTTTTTTATCTTTTATATGTTTTAAAATACTCCGCTCCAGCGAGGCCCCTACGCGGGGTATCCTCCTGATATCCCCTCTTTCTGCTGAAGCTTCGAGATCATCAAGGTTTTTTATATCCAGATTTTGCATTAACAATAATATATTTTTTGCCCCCAGGCCGGGCATAGAAAAAAGAGCCAGAAGCTCAACCGGTGCCTCTGCCTCCAGCTCTGATATATATCCGCTGTATCCGTCAACGACAATCTCCTCGATTATTCCGGACAAGGTCTTCCCGATACCCTTTATTTCCTGTATCCGGTGGTCTGCAACCAGATCTTCGACTCGCTCACCTAGTCGAGATATCGTTCTGGCCGCCTGCAGGTATGCCTGTATTTTATACTTATTTTCTCCTTTTAAAATTAAAAGCTCCGCTATGTGCTGTAGATAAGCGGCAACTTCCCTGTTCTCCACGGGGTAATTGCTCCTTGATAATTATTTAAGGATCAACAGAAACATCTGGCGCTGCTTATTTAATAATGACGTGGTAATGCTCCAAAAAGAAAATTTTCGCTTTAGTAAACAGATCGGGTATTATCTGATTTATCGAAAAAGCAAGTTTTGATCCGGATACAAGATCACCCACATAATCAAGCGGCAGCAGGGATATAACGGCAATCAAAATAAAGATGAAAATCAGGCCCTTCAAGGCACCGATGGCCATACCGCCCAATATATTCAGCGGGCCGATAAGGGGTACCCGATTGAATATCTTCATCTTTCTTACGATAATACCGATTAAAATCTGCAGAACAATAAACAATAAGATAAAGGAAATTACACTGATAATTGCATTCATCCCCGGTATAAAATCAAAACCCGGAATTCCTTCATTGATTATCTCTATCTGAGAATCTCCGATAAAGGTATCTCCCGAGGAAAATATATTTGTAAGCATTATTCCCAAAGGTTTACTCCCGTACAACGCCCCTAAAAAGGCGGCAATATATCCGATGAATCCGGCTATCTGTTTTAACAACCCATCCCGGAAGCCGCCTATTAAATACAGGCCCAAAATAAGAATAATAACAAAATCCAGCGTATTAATCTTGATCACTCCTTTCCCGATCTTCTTCCTGGAGATAATCCTGTGCTTGTTCTATCTGCAGTTGCTGCAGATATGCTTTTCTGTTGAACTCATCTTTTAACCTCAACAACTCATCAGCCAGATTTATTGAACACAGGGTGGCCAGCATGTGTTTGCTCATATGCGGATTGTTGTTAGCCAGCTTTAACATCATACCGTCAACATAATCCGCCACTTTCTCCAAATGTTGAGCGGAGGCAGTACCTCTTATAGTATACTCATCACCCATAATTTTTATGGTTACCCTTTTTTTCTCCCGTTGGTTCAAAATATGGCACCTGCCTTAGAAAATAATATTTACAGTATTCGTGAAAATATGAAGATATCCTGCAAGTAACAAGGGCGGTAAATATTGTTGCCTATCTGTTATTTCCTTAGATAAACATGGAGACGGCGCCCCAGTTCATCCTCAATCTGTGCATGAACCTCCGAGACATCTTGATCGGTCAACGTGCGCTCTTTAGACCGATAGACGATGGAATAAGCCAGACTGCGGTGCCCTTGAGGGATCGGATCACCTTCATATACATCAAAAAGTACGATGCTCTCCACAATATTTTTCCCGGTATCCCTGATACATTCTTCCACATCACGAGCGGTAACACCTTCGGGAACAACTACGGCCAGATCACGCAGTGAAGCCGGATATCGGGGTAGAGATTCAAAAGTTTTGAATAACGTGGCATTGCGGATAAGCGGTTCCAAATTTATCTCCGCCAACGCTACATCCTGTTTCAGGCCATAATCCCTGCCTATATCCGGATGAAGCATCCCCATAAAACCGGCTTTGTTACCATTAATTATTATATCAGCGGCCCGGCCGGGATGAAGAAATTGAAGCCTGCTCTTTACAAAAGAGTACTCTTCCGCTCCTATTCGGGCAAACATGGTTTCAATGGCACCCTTGATGAAAAAGAAATCTATTTCCCTTTCGGGCACGTTCCATCTTTTCTCCATAATCCTTCCGGTGCCCATCACCGCAAGAACGGGTTCCTCTCTTGGTAAATCCTTTAAAGGCAGCTCATCGGAATTGAAAACTGATCCAATCTCGAAAAAAAACGATGATCTTTCCTTGTGATCATAATTATATTTTAAGATTCCAAGCAGCCCGGGGATCAATGTCGTCCTCAGAACCCCTTGTTCTTCGGTAATCGGGTTGGATATTTGAATACATCTTCTCCATGGATCCTCCGGTGGTAATCTGAGCTTATCAAAAGAACTGGCGCTCATGAATGAATAAGTGATCGCCTCATAAAAACCGCACGAGAGCATGATATCCCGAATAGTGTAAGTTATCCTGTTTTCCAAGGACTCCCTTCCGGCCATGAGTTTACCTTCCGGCAGCTCGGCGGGAATGTTCTCGTAACCAAAATGCCTGGCCACCTCTTCGACAATATCTTCCTCGATTTTTACATCCGCTCTGCCAAATGGGACCGTGACAATCCATCGCTTTTTAATATCCGGCATCTTTACCGTAAAACCCAATCTTTCAAGTATATTGGCCATCCGCTCCGCCGGAATCCCGGTACCCAATATCTGTTCAATACGCTCCGGCGATACCTCAACAGTGTCTTGAACAAAAGTTCGGGGATAAGAATCAACCATGCCTTTCATAGCTTCTCCATCGGCCAACTCTGACATCAGATGAGCAGCCCTGTTCAGGGCAACCGGAATCCACTCCGGGTTCACTCCTTTTTCAAAACGTTGGGAGGCCTCGGATATCAAACCCAGAGACCGTGCCGTTTTCCGGGTAACAATTGGGTCAAAATAAGCCGCTTCCAGAAATACATTCTTTGTCTGCAAATTGATCTCCGTATTTTCCCCGCCCATAACTCCGGCCAGAGCAATGGGCTTATTGCAGTCGGCAATAACAAGTTTATCCGAATTTAAATTCCTCTCTACAC
>JBASYW010000325.1:0-4008 GCA_049277715.1 Dethiobacteria bacterium
TATTCTTTGCGGTGCAAACTCCGGCAGAGAAGAACGTATCTTCTCCACGTGTGCGGCGGTCAATTCAACCGGAGCAAGCTCGGGATCTGTAAAGTAACGGTAGTTGCCCGCCTCCAGCTTGCTGCGCATAGCGGCAGTCTCTCCGCTCTCTTCATCCCATCTTCTGGTCTCGGGGATTACCTCCCCTCCCCCATCCAGAATTTCCGCCTGACGCCTGATCTCATATTCCAACGCTCTCTCCACGGCACGGAAAGAGTTCATTTTTTTCAATTCGGTCTTGACCCCAAACTGCTTGTGTCCATGGGGCCGTAAAGAAATATTGGCATCACAACGCAGACTCCCTTCCTCCATCTTGCAATCGGAGACGCGGGCATACTGCAAAATACTTTTTAACCTTTCCAGATAGCAGCGGGCTTCAACCGGCGAACGCAGATCGGGATCGGAAACGATCTCTACCAGAGGCACTCCCGCCCGATTAAAATCCACCATCGAACAATCTCCCGCGGGAGAATGCACGAGCTTGCCTGCATCTTCTTCGATGTGCACCCTGTCAATTCCGATAACTTTCTTCTCTATATCCGGACCTTCTATCTCCAGATAGCCATGTTCACCGATCGGCCTGAAATACTGGGTTATCTGGTATCCTTTCGGGGTATCCGGATAAAAATAATTTTTCCGATCAAACCGACTGCAAAGTGCTATCTCGCAATTCAAAGCAAGAGCAGTCTTCAGGGCCTGATCTACCGCCCCGGCGTTTAGATATGGAAGCGTGCCGGGAAACCCGAGACACACCTCACATACATTGGTATTTGGCTCCGCCGAAAAATCATTGGGACAACCGCAGAAAAGTTTGCTGCGGGTATGCAACTCCACATGTACCTCCAACCCGATCACTACTTCGTAGTTCATTTCTGGTCCCCCAATCTAAAAAATGATAAAATCAGCTCTGTTTTCAGATGCTGATTTCTTGCTCCATAACGGCTGCAAATTTTATTAACATCCGGTCAGCAAAAGGTGCCCCTACCAACTGGATGCCCAGCGGCATCCCTTCGATCTCAAGGGCAGGGATGCTGACTGAAGGCAAACCGGCCATACTTACCGGCGCGCAGAATTCATCCCTCTGATAGTTCCCGGTAAACGATCTTTTTTCACCCAGAAGAGGCGCCTGAGAACAGGCCACCGGAAGCACGATCAGATCGCATCTATGCAATGCTTCTGTGAAATCTTCCTTGGTGAGGCTCCATACCCGGAGAGCCTGTTCATAATATTTCTCGAAATTATCTTTATTCAACAGATAGGCACCCAGGATACTGCGCCTTTTTGCTTCCTCACCAATGCCCTGATCTCTGGTCTGTTGGTACCATTCTTCCAGATTATCATCTTCCACACTGTATCCATAACGGATTCCGTCATAACGCGATAAATTGGAGAATGACTCCGCAATCACAATTATATAATATGCCAATAACGCCGTTGCAAAATGCGGCAGGGATACTTCCACTATCTCCGGTCCCAGTGAAGAGATTTTATTGCGGATTTCATCAATAACCGCCTCCGGGAGATCTTTGGCTTCATCAAATATATGCTCGGGCAAACCAATCCTTGTTACCTGCCCTTCCGTCTTCAAGGCCTGCTCTCTGGCAAAGATAGTTGAAGAATCTCGGGGGTCAAATCCATATAACGGGTCAATTATCAGGTTGAAATCAGCCGCGCTTTTAGCGATAAACCCGGGCTGGGACATCGAAGAAGCAGCGGAAATTAAACCATAGCGTGAAATCAATCCCGGAGTCGGCCTAAAACCGGCAACTCCGCAATACGAAGCGGAAATCCTTGCCGACCCCCCGCTATCGGAGGCAAGGCCAAGCATTGCCTGCCCGGAGGCGACCGCTGCGGCAGAGCCGTCTCCGGCAGAGCGTTTCAGATCCCATGGATTACGGCTTGCCGGATAAGGAGACGTCTCGGCCATGCCATCCATCCCGAATTCATCCATATTGGTTTTCCCGACGATTACTCCTCCTGCCTTGACTGACTTCTCGACCACCGCCGCCGAGTAAGGAGCAGGAAATGATGCTATTGATCTTGAACCGGCCGCGGCGGGAACCCCCTCCAGACAAAGGTTGTCTTTTAAAGCTATTGGCACTCCGGCCAGGGGGGGACAATCATCATGTGCAGATATATTTTGGTCAATAACATCGGCCTGCGCCAACGCTTTTTCAGCGGTTACGGTTACAAATGCCTTTATTTGATCATCGGTATCGTTCACTCGTGCCAAAACCGCTTCGGTCAGTTCGCGCGCCTTGATTTTTTTCCCTTTTACAGCCTCTACCGCTTCACTGGCGGTCATCTTGTATAATTCCACTTTACAACCTCCGTATCATGAAAATATTACCTTCATACTTATCCAATAAGCTTATTCAATGATTGGTGGAACCCGGTAAAACCCTTCCACGAAATTTGAGGCGGCCCGGAAAAACTTCTCACGATTTTCCTGAGTGATGGCCACATCCTCACGCGGTATATTGCTTCCGAAAAAACTATAAAATGTAGGCTCAACCCCTTCAGTTTCCACCTCTAAAAGTGTCTCGACCCACTTTTCAAAAGCAAGGATATCTTCTCTTGCTTCCGCCAATTTCTCTTCATTTACGGCTATCTTTGCCGCAATAAACAGACTCCGGATCTCATCAACATTATTTCTCAAAATCAACCCTCCTCATTCCTATGGGAAAACATGTGTATTATAACATAACTATCCACTAAAAAAAAGAAAACCACCTTCAATGACAGCACAATAAACCTCTCTGCTCCCGTCTTCAACAAATTTGACCTCATGTGCGAAGATGAATTTTTGCCTGTTTTTATAAACCTGCAAAGGGCATCAGACGACACCGAAAACATCTTAGTAAGAAACAAAATAAGACCACAGAGAGAAAACCCCGTGGTCTTTAAATTTATATTGGTGGGGACGAGAGGATTTGAACCTCCGACCTCCTGAATGTGAGTCAGGCGCTCTCCCCCTGAGCCACGTCCCCGGATCATCCAAATAACGCTAAGTTAATTATAACATCCATGAAATAAACGTCAACGGAATCCAATGGTTGGATCGCGTCAAGGGACAAACATTCCGCCGTTATCCATCCGGAACGATATTACTCCCCCCCCGAAGTTACTTCTGTCCGCATATTCTGCTGTTGTTTATGGAGAAATGAAGGTGCTTGCCCAAAAACCCAAGATTCTTCGCTACGCTCTGAATGACAGGGAATAAACGCTCTGAATGGTTAAAATAGGGCATATTCTTATTTTTTTATGCCGCATAGATGTTTTACCAGGTTTTTACGATAATCGATATCGTATTGATTGCGGATGGCGATCTTCTCCATAATCGGAGATCCGCCGCCATGCAGCCCTCCTATCAGCGCCACCCCGCCGTATGATGAGCAGATGATATCCGAGATGCCGCGGAATAGCCGATGCTGATCCTCGGCCGAAACACCGTCTTTGCGCATGATGTATTTCTCCATCAGATCCTTCAGTTCCGGTACAAAAAACTCTTCTTCCATGGGCAGGGTTGCCGGCAGACCGCCGGCAACATCCGCCAGTGTCTCCACTTCATGGTATAGGCTTACGCCGGCATGGTAACGTCCCACATTCGTATAAATAACATTGGGTATATGCGTGCCGGAAGCAGCCGTCGTGGATTTAACGGAAGCAGCGATACCCGCACTGTAAACCAGTTCGCCGGTAGCGATCAGTTCGGAAATTTTATCTTTTATATGGGAGGCTTCGGCAACGCCGTTGTACTCGGCTACCAGGGCCGTTGCGCCCAGTATAATATCCGTTATCGCCGGCTTGCAACCGGTATAGCTGTGCCGGTGGAAAGTGGCAAAGAGCATCGCCGCAAAACTGGCAAAATACGTCTCGCCGCAGAGAAACACCCTCTCCCACGGCACCAGGACATCATCGAAAATTGTAAATGAGTCGGCCAATCCAAAATGATACGGTGTCTTGAGA
>JBASYW010000326.1:0-4916 GCA_049277715.1 Dethiobacteria bacterium
AAGAGATATCTGTAAATGCCGACGTGATTATCCTGGCGGTAGGATCGGAATCCGTAAATGAACTCCATGAAGAGCTAAAGGATAAAACAGAGCGGGTGTATCTGATCGGTGATGCCCTCAAACCCCGGAAAGCTCCGGAGGCAATCAGGGATGCATTCGATCTCGCATTGAAAATTTAATTGTTTTTTATAATTAATTCTTCCACTTCGACATAAGAGGAGTTAAATCATATCGCCATCAAGAGCTGTGGGCGTACCGATTCAAGAGGATGGTTCTTTTATTTTATGGTTAAGAAGAAACAGGGTTGGCTGCGTTATGGGCGCTATATCAATTTGGCGTTATCTTTTGGAATTACCATGACTGGGGTCCTTCTTCTGGGACTTTTCGGGGGAGAATGGTTGGATCGGCGTCTGGGCACTTCCCCGATTTTTATGATACTCGGAGTTATCTTCGGGGTGGCCATTGGTTTTTACAGTTTATTTGCTGAATTAACCGGATTGATGAAAGGGAAGCCGAAGAATGAACCGGAACAGGAAGATGATGACCGGCGGGAGCTTTGACCCTGAGTCCGCGTGCCTATAACGAGAGAATCCCATACCGTAACCTTTGAAAAAAGAGGCCGCTCGGTCCAATGACCGACTTAAATAAATATTGCCGGAAGTTCACCTCTAAATCTTGACTTATCCATAAAATTCTTTTACCATAAATTAAGATAATCGGATAAATTAATATTTAAAAAAAGGATTAAATATTGCCGGAGGAAGCAAGCGATGAAAGAATATGATTCTACAGAACCCGCGACAGAAGAAAATATTGAAGAGATAAATCAAAAAACTGGCGATCTTATAGACGATCTTCTTGAGGAAGAAGAGAAAGAGAAGAGGCAGGAAGAACCGGCTCAACATGAAGAGGGTTATACCGGCAGTTGTGTTTTTTTCAGTAACGCCGCTTTTCAGTTTATAGAAACTTATTCCCGCACGGATACCTCGCGAGAGATCGGAGGATTCTTGCTGGGCAACTACTCCGGGGATAAAGATAATTTCAAGGTATGGGTAGAAGCCGCCGTGGAGGCTGCTTATACGGAGAACTCAAAAGCGGGGCTGAAGTTCACGCATCGCACATGGGAGCATCTGACCGAGATAAGAGATCAAAATTATCCGGATTGCAGGGTGGTGGGATGGTTTCATACGCATCCCGGATTGGGTACCTTTATCTCCAAGCATGACCTGTTTATCCATAATATATTTTTCGAGTCTTTCTGGAAAGTTTCTTACGTTATCGATCCTCTTTCCGAGGAGCATGCTTTTTACGGGTGGGATGAGTATGACAATCTGGCACCGATATCTTTCAAGTTGGAAGGGGAACCGCTTTACATTGCCCTGACCCAGAAAGAAAAAGAAGAAAGAAGAAAAGTCCAGGGTATAAAGAAAAAGAAAGTATCCAAATTTTTGGGAATAGGCAAGACCGCAGCAATTTTTGCCGGAATATTGTTTGTTCTCTTTTTCCTGAACAATTATTTAGTTCTGTATCCTCTCTATGAAAAAATCAAGGAATTGGAGTCTCTTCTGAATTCCAAGGAAGAAGCCATTACGGCGCTGCAGGCGGAAAACGATGCATTAATAAATCTTGTCCCCCCCGAGGAACTCGAAATACCCGATGATGATTCAAAGGCATCCGGAGAGCAACGGCCCATCATCAACAATGAAGATGTTTCCTATGAAATATATACCGTAGCCGAAGGAGATACTTTGTGGACGATCAGCGCTCGTATGTTGGGTAACGGCAACCGTTATCTGGAGCTGGCCGAGTTTAATAATTTAGAGCCTCCTTTCAACGTGGAGCCCGGACTGAAGCTTAAAATACCCAAATAAATTAAGTCAAACATTGCTTTTTAGGGCCCGAATATGGATTGACAGCGTTACAGAAGGTAAATGCTTCTTGCCGTTGAATAATACCATTAGGGAAAGATACACCATTCATTAAGACGAAACAGGAGGTGTTTGCGATGGAGAAGAATATAATGCCCGGTGGCGAGCCTTTTTTTTATAAGGCCGGAAAAGTGGGGTGCCTTCTGATACATGGATTTACCGGCACCACTTCTTCCATGAAGCCGATGGGCGAGGCCCTGGCCCGGAAAAATATTACCACTTTAGGTGTCAGGCTCAAGGGTCATGGGACAAGCGTTGATGATATGCAAAAATCCACCTATCCGGATTGGATCGCATCGGTAGAGAAGGGACTCTCCGAATTACAGGACCACTGTGATTACATCTATGTCTCCGGGCTATCGATGGGCGGATCATTATCTTTATATCTGGCGTCCGTTTTTCCCAAAGAGATCCTGGGGGTTATCCCTATCTGTGCCCCGGTATTTATGAAGGATTTCAAGTTAAAACTGGTACCGATTTTAAAATATCTGATAAAGACGGTTCCCGCTATTGGCGGAAACCTGAAAGATCCCGAAGTCGTGGAGATTACTTATGATCGCACTCCGGTGGCCGCCACTCATGAATTAATCAAATTGCTTGAAATAGTCAATAATAATTTAGCAGCCATAAAACAACCGGCCCTTATTTTTGCGGCGGTGGAAGACGGGGTGGTCTCTCCGGACAATGCACCTTATATATTCAAGCATATCTCATCCGAGCAGAAGGAGTTGGTCTGGTTAAAAAACTCTTATCATGTTGCCACGCTCGATTATGATAAAGAAATTATTTTTGAGAAGACGGCCGAGTTTATTAGTAATAATCAGAAAAATATTGCGTAAGTAAGGGAAGATACCAGAATTATTTTACATCTTGCCAACTGATTTACAATGTGTTAAAATACGTATGTTATTTAGTATATTACTTCGTTGAAGAGTGGGTTTTCCCACTCTTTCGCGTATTAGGAACAGGAGGTTGAATTTGAGAAAGGATAATCTTGTAGCTGAAATTGAAAAGGCAATCGATCCGATTATATATACTCACCAGGTTGAATTGGTCGATATAGAGTGGGCCAGGAAGGGCAGCCGATGGAATCTCTGTATCTATCTGGACAAAACCGGGGGAATCACGATTGATGACTGCGAGGCGGTACATTACGAGATATCGGACCTGCTTGATCGCATTGATTTGATTCAACACAGCTATGTTCTGGAGATATCCTCACCCGGCCTGAACCGTCCGCTGAAAAAAAAGGAGAACTTTGATCGGTTCCGTGAGAACTATGTTAAGATTACAACTGACGTTCCCATTGAAGGTCAGAAAAAATTCAAGGGTTTATTGCAAGGGTTAAGAGATGACCATATATTGCTGGAAAATAAAGAGGGGCAAATAAAGATAATCCCTTTTGATACGGTTTTAAAGGCAAATTTATGGTACAAGCCGGATTTTAAAAAGTATGAAAGGAGGAGTAAGAAAAGGTGAGTCAGGATTTATTGATGGCGCTTAATGCGATAGAGAAAGAAAGAGGTATCGACAAGGAAATACTTTTTGAGGCAATTGAAGTGGCCCTGATGTCCGCTTACAAGCGAAATTTCAACCATGCCACCAATGCACGGATAGAGATAAAAAGGGATACAGGTCAGATAAAAGTTTTCAGGACTTACGAGGTGGTTGATAGTATCAATAACGCTGATACAGAAATAATACTAGAAGAGGCTCGAGAATTACAACCCAAGATCAAAGTTGGCGAAATAATTGAGACAGAAGTAACCCCGAAAGATTTTGGCAGGATAGCGGCACAAACAGCAAAACAGGTGGTTATTCAGCGCATTCGCGAGGCCGAACGCGAATTGGTATATGAAAAGTATGTGGACCGTATTGGCGATGTGGTCAGCGGAACCGTACAGCGATTTGAGCAAAAAAATATATTGATTGATCTTGAACGTGCCGAGGCCATCCTGCCTCCCTTGGAGCAGATTCCCAATGAAAGATTTCGGCAGGGTGAGATAGTCAGGGTATATATATTGGATGTTAAAAAGACCAACAAGGGTCCTCAGATTATTGTATCCCGTTCACATGCAACACTGTTGAAGCGGCTTTTCGAGATGGAGGTTCCGGAAATATATGATGGAGTGATTGAAATAAAGGCGGTTGCACGTGAAGCCGGTTACCGTTCAAAAATTGCAGTTGTCTCAATAAATAGGGACGTTGATCCTGTCGGAGCTTGTGTGGGGCAGAAAGGAGCAAGGGTCCAATCCGTCAGTAATGAGCTGCGTGGAGAGAAGATCGATATTATTCAATGGAGTGAGAATCAGGAAGAGTTTATTATGAGAGCATTGAGTCCGGCCAAGGTAAATCATGTGGAGATAAATACGGAAAACAAGATCGCCAGAGTTGTGGTTCCGGACAATCAACTCTCTCTTTCCATCGGACGTGAAGGACAGAATGTTCGCCTTGCAGCCAAAATAACCGGATGGAAAGTTGATATTTTAAGCGAATCACAGATTGCCGAGCTTTCCAAACCTGAAGAACCTGCCGAAGAAGAAACAACCGTTGTTGAAGAAGAAGGAACAGAAAAAGAAGAAGCAGCCGAAGAGGCGCCGGAAGAAGAAGTGCAGACAGAAGATTCTCCGGAAGATAATGAACAGATATCACCGGAGGAGAGAGATGATTAACATTTGAAAAAGAGGGGGCGGAACGGATGGTAAAACCCCGAAAGATTCCTCTGAGAGTCTGCGTCGGATGCCAGGAAAGAAAACCGAAAAAGAGCTTGGTCAGAATCGTCAGCATTCCCGAAGGACCTGTAGAAGTCGATATGACAGGGAAAAAATCAGGGCGGGGAGTTTATATATGTCCCAACAAAACATGTATGGATCGTGCTTGCAAAGGCAAACGTCTTGAAAAAAACTTAAAGAGAGAGATTCCGGCATCCCTGAAAGAAGAGATCTACAGGATGCTGGAAGAAGATGATCATGATGGTAATTATTTATC
>JBASYW010000327.1:0-5862 GCA_049277715.1 Dethiobacteria bacterium
ATTTTGCTTATTTACCTGTTTGAGGGAATCATCAACAGAAGATATTACCCTGATCTGAAAATACGTTTTTTATCGTTGAACTTGCACGATTGATTAAGCAGGAAGTCGTCGTCGGGCCGGTGGTCAATCCCATAGTATCCTGACATAATATATGAGACCATAAATTGACATCCCGATTAACGGCATGATACTATGATCACATAAAAAATATGGTTCGAAAATCTATCAAATCTCTTTTAAATAATTCATATTACACATAATGATGATCCGCAGTTTCCCTGGCAGAACCATCGGCAAAATTTTTCATCGTAGATAGCACCCATCTGATTTTTTTTAGGAGGTAGCGATTTGTTTATCGGTATTGATATTGGAGGAACCTTTACCGATGGAGTACTTGTTGATGGACGAAAAATAATGAAATCGGTCAAGGTGCAAACCAGATCGGATCTATCCATCTCGATACGCAGTGCTCTGGAAAAAATACTGATCGGCATTGAACCGCAAAAAATAGATCAGGTTAATTTAAGCACCACGCTGATCACCAATTTGATCTTGCAGGAAAGCTTGACTGAAACGGGGTTGCTCCTTCTTCCCGGCCCCGGTGCCAACCCCCATCACCTCCGTTTCTCCGCGGATATTAAAATACTGCGCGGCGCTGTTGATTATCGGGGCAGAATCATTGAACCGGTAGTCCTATCCGAAATTGAGGAGGCTTGCTTGTACTTTAAACAAAAACAGATCAATCACCTGGTTGTAGCTTGCAAGTTCAGTCAAAGAAATCCGGCTTTGGAGCTGGAAGTTACCGATTTTATCCGCGATCATTTCCCCGAATTTGAAGTGTTGGCCAGTCATCAGGCAAGCGGTCTGTTAAACTGGGTGTGCAGAGCAAACGGTGCATGTTACAGCCTGGCTACGGAGGAAGCTTGCCATGATTTTCAAGAGAAAATTATTACTACTCTGCAACAACTGGGACTGGTTTGCCCTCTTTCCATATTGAAAGCCGACGGGGGCACATTGCCTCTGGAAATATCACTGCGTTATCCTTTGGAAACTATTTTTTCCGGACCGGCGGCCAGCACACTTGGGGCTTTGGCGACCACCCGGGAACGGATAACCGCGGTAGTAATAGATATCGGGGGCACAACCACCGATCTGGCTTTACTTTTGGATGGAAAACCGTTATTGGCGGAAAGGGGCGCATTTATTAAAGATCATCCGATTCCTTTGCGTTCTCTGGCTGTCGCTTCCCTGCCCATCGGCGGCGACAGTCCCCTGTTAATCAAAGACCGGACCATATGTTTTGGCAAAAGAGAAGGCCCTGCTCTCTGCGCGGGAGGAACGCGTCTTACGGTTACAGATGCTCTTGTCTACGGTGGGTATAGTAATTTTTCCTCTCCGGAAATAATCAAAGAAAAGATCGAAGCGATGGCCGAAAGTTTGGATATTGCCCCGCTCCGTCTTTCAGAACTTGTTTTGAATCTTTTTGTTGATAAATTGGAGACAAAATTGGAAGAGATGTTTAAGTTATGGGAAGAAGAACCCGCCTATCGTATTTGGCAGGTTTTATCGGCGCAAAAAAAACATCCTCAAAAACTTATCTGTTTAGGAGGCCCGGCGGCCGGAATGGGCAGATATTTGGCCCGGAGAAAACGCCGGCAAGTGATAATCCCTCCCTATTATTCCATCGCCAATGCCATCGGTGCGGCAATGGCCAAACCGACTTTAAAATTGGATTATTTTGCCGATACAGAAAGAAAGACTTACTCCACAAATATCGGCGGGTTACAGGGTCCTCTTCCTCGCCAACTTGGAAATATCGAGGAAGCCAAAAAATTTGTTCGGGATCTTTTCACGGAAACGGCAAAGGATTGGAATCTACCCGGAGGTGCAACAGAATTTATTTATGAAGAATGCTTCAATATTGTCCGTGGTTGGCAGACCACGGGAAAGATCTTTCAGATAGGGTTGCAAACCGTTCCGGGAATAAGAGACTTTATCGAAGAGGCGGTGAGTACATATGACTAAAACAGGCCTGATTTTTTTCCCGGCCTTTGATTGGGCGATCTCCCCCACTCATCCGGAACGGGAAGAACGTCTTCTTTATACCAGAGATCAGATCTTTGAAGAAGGAATTCTTGACCATCTGAATATAACTGAATATACACCTCGTCTTGCTGAAAATAAAGATATTGACAGAGTTCATTTTTGTATACCCGATACCGAAACACAGGCGACTCATGCTCATTTTATTTCCGCCGGCAGTGCATTAAAGTTGGGCGATGCCTTGATGGCTCAGGAAATTAACAACGGTTTCTCCCTGGTACGCCCTCCCGGACATCATGCGATGCGCGTTGCTTTTGGCAATCGGGGCTTTTGTAATATCAATAATGAAGCCATCCTCGTTGAATATTTACGTTATAAATATGGGTTAAAAAAGATCGCCATAGTCGATACCGACGTTCATCATGGCGATGGCACTCAGGACATTTTTTATCATGACCCCGACGTCCTCTTTATCTCCCTGCATCAAGATGGCAGAACGCTGTATCCCGGATCCGGCTTTATCGATGAAGCCGGGGGTCCGGGTGCTTATCTAAAAAACATCAATATCCCCTTGCCCCCGGAAACTACCGATGAAGGGTTTCTTAAAGTATGGCGGCAAATTATCCGCCCTCTGTTAAAAGAATTTGCTCCGGAGTTGATTATCAACTCTGCGGGCCAGGACAACCACTTTACCGATCCTCTTGCCAATATGCAGGTGAGCAGCCAGGGCTATGCCCGGCTCACCGAGGAGTTAAACCCTGATCTGGCCGTCCTGGAAGGCGGTTATGCAATCGAAACGGCACTTCCCTATGTGAATCTGGCCATTATACTGGCCCTGGCCGGTCAGGACTACCGGCATGTAATCGAGCCTGAATATCACAAACTGAATATTAGGCAAAGTACCCGGGTGACCGCTTATATAGATAATCTGATAGGTTACTGGCAAAACAAACTTGCTCAAAAACTTCCGAGCAAAGAAGAACTTTTTCCCTCAAACAAAATCTATAAAAACAATCGTCAGATTTATTATGATACGGATAATATTCGGGAACAGCAACAGGAATCCGTCTATTACTGTGCGGACTGCCCCGGTATTTATAAAGTTTCATCGCAGAGTTTCGGCGCCCGCCGGCGGGATTATCGCATCATGGGGATCAGTATTCCTCTGTATGCCTGCTCCCGTTGCCGGGAAAGAGGTTATAAAATATGGGAGCATGAAAAGAAGACAAAGACCCATGAACTTTATTATCTTCAAGATAAAAAAGAAGATATATATCAAAAAGAGAAAATAAGTTAGGTTGATGGTAGACGTTACTTTCCTTGATTCTTTTCAATTGTCATGGGCTTCTATGGGCTCAATTGATTTTCTTCATTTTAAAGCCTTACCGCCTATGCATGAATGCTTGATAGGCTTAACGGCCGCCATAGCTGCTTCCGCCGGAACCCCCGCCGCCGCCGCCCGAAAAACCCCCGCCACCTCCAAATCCGGATGATGACCTGCTCTCGGCCGCCCGTACGGTTTTTTCGGCCACCTCAACGGACCGTTCCAGACTCTGGCCAATGTTTTCGAAGTGGTTGCTGAAACCTGCCATTTCCAGTCCGGCTGCACCATAGTACCAATGTTGCCCAAAACGGTAATTATCATCTTTAAGGTTGGGGAAAACAATCTCCAGCTGCTTCATAACTTCTCTGGCAACCCCCAGACTGACTGCATAGACCAGGTAATGTTCCCAGATAATCAGACTGGGTATTTCATGACGCTCCATATCGGAAAAATGCAGTAAAAACCTGCGGAAAGCCTTCCATTTGTTTAAATCCTCGTTGGCAGGTTGTGAACGTCGTTTGTAAATCTGCGGAATTATGGATATTAAAAAGGCGTTAACCAGAAAACTTACTCCGAGTATAACCATTTCCCAATTTATCAACAGTATACTGATGATAAAGAATAGCACCCCGATTCCGAAAACAATCCAACGGGTTTTGGAGTCAGTTCCTTCAAACCATTTGTTGACATCCCCTTTAACGGATAAACAGTCTTTCCATAGAAGCCAGAAATTATCATAAAACTCCCGACTGCGTTTTTGGGAAAATTGCTCGATATCGTACAAATACAAAGTAAGATTATCCTCTGAAATAGTTGCAAATAAATAATCAATCAGTTTCCGTTCATGAGGCTGCAGATTGTTTTTATCCTTTTCGTATTGTTCTTTTTGCAAAGCAAGCAGATAGGTGGTAACATCCCTGGTTCCCAACAACCCTTTTTTTTCAAATAGCTGCTGTTCAATAGTTATATATCCGCGCCGGGCCATGTCCATAAGGGTAGCAGTAATATCATGGGTCTTCACCTCTCCCCAGTTCCACAAAACCGACATCTCGGCCGGTGAATAATCGGCGGGGAGCTCCCGATAATAATCTCTCTGAAACTCCGGCTTGAACTCCTTCCCATGTTTCAACCATAACAAGAAAAGAGCGACTAAAGTGCCCATAAAGACCAACATGGCAAATACAATCTGCAGGCGTGCCATGAGACGTTCGCGAGTGGCTTCGTCAGCCCACCCGGTTTCCTCGTCAAGACTTGCCGATAGAGCATTTTGGCCCGTTTTCAGTTCGGCGGGTATGGCGGGGAAAAGCTGCACCGGCATGGTCACACGCCCCTCCAGAAACTCATCGGCCGGCATATTCGTGATCTGCCATACTACTTCTCGGGGCCCGGCAAAATTCACTTCACCATGCAGAGGGCCATGGCCCCAGATACGTATATCCTCTCCTTCTTTGAAATTTTCGGCCCCGGGTGGAAGTAAAAGATGAACGATTACTTCACCTATATCCTGCTTGTTTTTCTCACCGATAAATTTACGATAAAAATCGGCTACATCATCATGAACTGTTACCAGATCATTTACCCGATAACTGACATCAAAAGTACGTTGCACATCAGTCGCATCAATACTCCAATCAATAATAATATCGTCCGACTCGTGCTTTATAAGGAAGGTGCCTGGAGGTTCGTATTCCATACCCGGATTAAAATTATAAGCGACACCGTTTTCGGAAACCAGAATATCACTTAAGGGGGTGGAACCTCGTGGAATTGATATAAAATAACCTTCATACGTACCATTAAAAGTAACAGTGATATGTTCGGTAACCAGCATGGAACCATCCGGAAGCAGCTCGGCATCGTAAACCAGTTTATCCATTTGTAAACTTCGTGCTTCGGCAATTCGAGAAATACAAACTGTCAATAGCAGAGCTGCACATAAGGTTAATAAAATAATACTCGGGGAATATTGGCGTTTAAACAAACAAATCCCCCCTTGTTTAAAATTTAACCTGAACAGTTTGACGAGCATCGGGTTCGTCTTGCAATGTAAAATAATCAGCCGAGCCAAAGCCAAACATGCCGGCTACCAGGTTGGTGGGAAATAGTTCAATAGCGGTATTTAATTTTTGCGCCGTATCGTTATAAAATTGACGGGAAAACGCTATTTTGCTTTCAGTATTGGCCAGTTCTTCCTGTAATTGCATGAAATTGGTATTGGCTTTAAGCTCCGGATAAGCTTCGGCTACTGCAAACAAGTTGCGCAAGGCACCTGACAACATAGTTTCCGCCTGGGATTGTTCACCGATGGTTTTGGCGGCAATAGCCTGGTTACGAACGCGGGCAATTTCTTCAAAGGTCGACTTTTCATGAGCAGCATAACCCTGGATGGTGGCAACTAAATTGGGAATCAAATCATAACGTCGTTTAAGTTGGACATCTACCTGTGACCATGCATTTTTCAATCTTTGCCGCAATCTAACCAGATTATTATAGGT
>JBASYW010000328.1:0-2621 GCA_049277715.1 Dethiobacteria bacterium
CACACCTACCGATCCGCCATCCTCTTTGATACCGGCGATAACTTCCCTTAAACTGTTCTGGATATCCTCTCTCCCCAGACCGATATAACCGGAAGTGCCGTAACCGTAAACCCCGGGATCATCGATAAACAAGAGCACCGGCTTGCCGAATCGACCCAGCTGTTTGACCTGCCAACGAGCATGGTAGGTCAGGGTTTTTACCAGCAACTCCCGCAGCTGGTTGTTATAAAAAGCGGAGCTTCCCGCCCGGTCGGTAACCTGCAGGCCCACCGTAACCGGACTGCTTAACTGACCCTTGATCGCTTCCGTATGGGGAAGATCCCAGTTTTCATCGAGAAAACGGTAAAACCCCTCCGCCGCTTCCGCCGCGAAAGCAAAAGGACAGTCTTCCGCAGATAATTGCTGCTCCTCGATCCCGATTAGAATTTCATAATAACGCAGCACCCGTTCATCCCAGTGATGATCTCCCTCATTAAAAAAAGGAGTCTGGATTAACCCGGGTTTCAAAGAAATCAACCCCTCATCCATAAGCGGGTTCAGATATTGACGTATCAGGCCCTCGGCAGGAGTTCTTTGCGGTAATTGAGGCCAATGCGGTATATGTATCAGATTTTCCCTGATAATCTTTATGGCCGCATCAGCAGAAGAATGCGGCAGACTTCCGATTCCCGTTGCTCTATGGAACATCTTCCCTGTATCCTCCCTCCTCCCATGCAAAGGGGAGTTGCTGTTATCCGGAAGGCCTTTACCGTGAATCCCCGGTCCCGGCCTCTCTTCCCGTCGGAAGATAATATTTCCCACCCGCCGCATGTCGCCCGGTGGGGTGGTTTCCGGGCAATTTGCCCGGGAGCAAGTCAGATCGATAAACTCAACAAGATCAATCTTTTTTCAGCAGACTCAACAGTTTGCGGTCTTTGAGTATCGAGGGCATCTTCTTGTGCAGCAGCCCGTATTCCAGACTGTCCACGAGGGCCGTCCAGCTGGCCTCGATAATATTGGATGATACCCCGACGGTACTCCATGATTTTTTCTCGCCCTTCGATTCAAGCAGGACCCTTACTTTAGCGCCGGTCCCGTCCTGCGCCTCCAGAACACGCACCTTGTAATCGACCAACTTGATCTTCTTGAGCACCGGATAAACCTCTTCCAGCGCCTTGCGCAATGCGTTGTCGAGGGCGTTAACCGGCCCGTTGCCGTCGGCCGCCGTATGAATCTCTTTATCGCCCACGACCACCTTGATGGTCGCTTCACAATGTGATTCCCCGCTACCATGTTTCTCTACAATCACCCGGAAACCTTCAAGCCGGAAAAGGCTCTGATAGGCGTTCATCACTTTCCAGACCATGAGCTCGAAAGAACCTTCCGCAACTTCAAACTGGTAGCCCTCGTACTCCATCTCTTTTATGGTTTCCACGATCCTCTTTGTTTCCGGGTTCTCCTTCAACAGCTCGATATCATTTTGCCGTACTTTGTAGAGTATATTGCCTTTCCCGGAGAGTTCGGAAACAAGAATACGCCTGTTGTTGCCTATGGATTCGGGCTTTACATGTTCATAAGTATCCGGAGTTTTATTCACGGCATCGACATGGATTCCGGCCTTGTGGGTAAAGGCGTTTCTTCCCACATAGGGTTGCTGCTCGGCCGGCACGATATTGCAGAGTTCAGCAATATAACGGGAAAAGTCGGTGAGCTTCTTCAACCTGCTCTTGGAGAGAACGGTCATCTTCAACTTGAATTGCAAGGTAGGGATTATCGTGCAGAGGTTGGCGTTGCCGCATCTCTCTCCATAGCCGTTGATCGTTCCCTGCACATGTCTGGCCCCCTCACGGACGGCGATTACGGTGTTGGCAACCGCCATGCCGCCGTCATCATGTGCATGGATGCCGATCGTTACCGAGACCACCTTCTTGATTTCTTTCAGGATGCTCTTGACTTCCCAGGGCATAACTCCCCCGTTGGTATCGCATAGAACAATAACATCGGCACCGCTGTCTTCCGCCGCTTTAATCGCCTCGAGAGCATAGCGGGCATTGTTCCTGTAACCGTCAAAAAAATGTTCGGCATCAAAGATAACGCGTTTACCATGCTCCTTCAGGTAACCTATGGTATCGGCGATCATCGCCAGGTTCTCTTCAAGGCTGGTCTCCAGAACATCTGTGACGTGAAAATCCCAACACTTTCCAAAAATAGTCACCGTATCTGTCTGAGCCTTGATCAAGGCCTGTACATTTTTATCCCTGGCCACCTTGATCCCCGGTTTTCTGGTACAGCCAAATGCACATATACGGGCATGGCGCAGATTGATTTCTTTAATACGTTCGAAAAATTCCATATCCTTGGGATTGGAGCCCGGCCATCCCCCTTCGATGTAATCCAGGCCCAGCTCGTCCAGTTTCTCCGCAATCTTCAGTTTATCGTTTACGGACAGAGAGATTCCTTCCCTCTGTGCACCGTCCCGCAAAGTAGTATCGTATAACTCGACCTTGTTTTTCAAGCCAGTCATTCTGTGTCTCCTCCCCTTGAATTCCGATTTATATCCAGCCGTCTTTGACCATAAATGATGCCAAAATTTATCGATAATCTGATCTATGGGCCCCGGCGGCTTTTTTTAATATATATAG
>JBASYW010000329.1:0-12649 GCA_049277715.1 Dethiobacteria bacterium
GGTCACAATGAGCAGGCTGGGCAGGAAGGTCAGGTTTACGATCAGGCTGATGATAATCCCTTTCCCCAGCACGAACCCCATATCCTTCCCTATGCCGTTCTGCATGACCGTAAGGGCAAAAAAGCCGCCGATAGTGGTCAAGGCACTCGAGGCTATCGTTACCGCCGTCTTGGATATCGCTGATTCCATGGCCTTTAAAATGGAATCGGCTTTTTGTTTCTCTTCCTCGAACCGGTGCAACAAAAATATGGAGAAATCAAGGGAGATTCCCAGCTGCATGACCGCGGCGATAGAGGCGGTCATGAATGATATCTCGCCTTTAAAGATGTTCGTCCCCATGTTTATGATGACCGCCACCCCCACGGAAATCAAGAAAAGGAGGGGCTCTATATACGAGGAGACGGAGAGGGCCAGGACAAAATATATCGCCGCCACGGCAATGATCATGTAAATTACCATATCCTTCTCGGTAATCACCTGTAATTCATTTATGATCGCCGGTTCTCCGCCGAAAACGGTATCATCATCAATTATATCCTCTATTTCACGGGACGCTAAATTCGTCTGCAACGATCGGGCATTCTCTTCAAACAGCACTTGCAGCAAGATCGAATCGCCGGAGATAAACTGCTCCCTGACCTCTTCTTCCATAAAATCAACAGGGATAAATATATCGGTGTAATCATCTATCCACATGACGGAATCTACACCTTTAACTTCCTCGATCCTTTTCTTGAGATTCTGTACTTCCCATAATTCCTTGCCCCGGACCATAATAATGCCCACGCCGGAAAGTCCGAATTCTCCTTCCAGCAACTGCTCCCCCTGTTTGGAATTCATATCATCGGGCATGTACGAAAGAATATCATAGTTGTTGGGCGTCAAAAAATATCCAATTGCCGAGGGAATCAGTAAAATACCATAGATAATCATGATCGGAATCCTGTATTTTACTACAAAAGCTCCCAGTTTCTTCACCGATGAGACCACTCCATTTAAACACATGTTTAAATCATTTGTTTAATATTACTATGCGACACTGGTTTTGTCAACCCTAAAAATAAAAAAACAGTCTGTTTTTTTAATGGAATTCGATCATGACTCAAGCACGCAGGACAGCAGTTGATCAATTAATTTTTTACGTACTGTCGCATCACTGATATCGGCTTTGGGCATTTTCCCTGAACCGTGAAACAACAATACGGGATTGATAATTCCCGACATCAATAGCATTACATCAATGGCTATCGCCAGTTCATCGGTTTCGCCGGTGGCCTCTTTGATGATCAATTCCAGATTTGCCTCTGAATGATCAATAAGTTCGATAACACCATATCTTTCCTGGTCGCTGTTTATTATTTTATTGGCCAGCATAAATAAGACCCCCGGATAATCGATAAGATGCTTCATCATCTTATCGGCCCAATCGTAAAGTCTTTCCACCGGCGGCCTCCCCGCATCAAATAAAATTCTGTAAATCTCTTCGTTCTCCTGGGAAAAATGTTTTTCCAGTTCTGATTGTAAATTATCCTTGGTGCGAAAATAATAATTTATGGAAGCCAAATTCACATCTGCCCTGCTGGCTATATCCCGGACGGTGGCATTGATATTACCCTCCCGCCCCATCATCTCTATAGCCGCCTCAATTATTTTGGACTTGGTGCTCTGTTTGTTCATAACCACATCATCCCCCTTTCTTTATTTGTTTTTCAGGGATGCAATCTTTTTTCATACTGATGTTTAAAACAATTATATAAATATTTACCGGTTTTGGCAATCTATAATAAAACTCTCCTTTGTCAGGCAAAGATAAGTTACAGGACCCGTTAAGAAGGATTATGATGACCAACCATAGTATTTAATAAAGTATATTGGATTATTCTCCGGAGGATGTTGGCAATGCAATACAGAATACTTGGAAAAACCGGCTTGAAAGTATCGGAGATAGGATTTGGGGGAATCCCCATCCAGAGAACCTCCATGTCTGAAGCGGAAAAAGTGATCCTGAAGTCACTCGAACGGGGGATAAACTTTTTGGATACCGCCAGAGCTTATACGGACAGTGAAGAGAAGATAGGACATACCCTGGCCGGATCCGACATCCCCAGAGAAGAATTGGTTATCGCTTCAAAATCAATGAACCGTGATAAAAACGGGCTTAAAGAAGATGTGAATCTAAGCCTGCGTTTATTGCGCACTGATTATCTTGATCTGTACCAGATCCATAATGTCAGCAATGAGAAGCAGTTAAAGGCGGTGTTGCGTCCCGGCGGTGCACTCGAGGGATTGAAGGAGGCTCAGCGTGAAGGCAAGGTCCGTTTTATCGGCCTGACATCACATCTTCCCTCACTGGCCGTCAAGGCACTTGGGATTGAAAACTTTGACACCATCCAGTTTCCCTTTAATATCGTTGAACAGGAAGTAAGCGGCACCCTTCTTCCTCTGGCTCGTGAAAATAATATCGGGACCATCGTCATGAAACCCCTGTGCGGCGGAGCATTGACCTTGAAAAAAACCGCACTCCAGTACCTCCTGAGCTTTCCCGTCTCGGCGGTAATCCCGGGGATGCAGTCGATCGATGAGGTCGTTGAAAACACTTCTGTATCAGGCCTGATCCCCGACAAAGAAGCGCTGGATAAGCTGCGGCAGGAAGCAAGTGAACTGGGCAACCGTTTCTGCCGGCGTTGCGAATACTGCCTGCCCTGTCCTGAAGGGGTCAATATCTCCTTTAACTTTCTCATGTTCGGCTACTGGAAAAGATACGGCCTGCAGGAATGGGCTCAGAAGCGCTATGACAGCCAGACCATCAAAGCCTCGGATTGTATTGGATGTGGAGAATGTGAACAAAAATGCCCTTACAACCTTCCCATCCGTGAAATGCTCAAGGAGTGCCGATTATCCCTGGAGAAGAACTGATCAATAACCCCGGCACACATGCGGGCTCCATTGCATGCACCCGGATGAAATCCAAACCCATCAGCCCTTGAATCTGTCTTTCCTCCATTTTCCGTTGAGCACTTCTCCGTCCGGCCGGGTCATCATCCCTTCTCCATGAAATAAACCGTCTTTAAATTCACCGGCATACCTGTGCCCGTCAGGCAAAGAAAGAATTCCTTTACCGTGAAATTTATCTCTCCTCCATTGCCCGATATATGATTGGCCTGCAAAGGTTCTAAGCGTTCCATATCCATCTGCTTCATTCTCTTTCCATTCTCCGATCAGAAATGATCCGGGACCCCAAGAAAAGATACCCCGCCCGTGCATCCGGCCGCCTTTCCAGTCTCCCGAGTAAACACTACCGTTTTCAAAGTTTATGGTCCCCTTCCCATGTGGTATCCCATCCTGTAAATCCCCTTTGTACTCTGTTCGGCCCGTTAATATATCAATTTTTTTGGTGCACATCTCTTCACCGCCCTTTACTGCCGCCTCCCTTCATTAATACGAAAGTTTTTTTATTTTTATTCTTGGTTCAAGGTTACATTTATGCTCATGGATGATCGTAAATATGAACCGTCATTCATCTGCACGTGAGAAGCCCCGTCCGGAAGCCGGTTAATCATCTGTCCCGGCCATTGGATCTTTTCCATCCGAAATAAAAAATGCCCCTCCCGTAAAAACAAGAAGGGAGGGGATTAGAGGGTTTGCAAGGTAGAATATATCCAAAAGGGGGAAATTCTACCTTAATTCCATTATAATGGAAGGCTTCCTATATTTTCAACCCGGGACGTCCTTCTTAGTGACATCATGCTGTCAACAAGTTTTACCATAAAGGCGAAATTTGTTCTTATCCACAGAGAATTAAAGGACGGCGGCCCGATTTAAGGATAAAACCAATGTCACCGGTGCCCAGGAAGAGAAATAATATCGGGTATCGCCGTGACACGCCTGTGAATATAGTTGAACAGGATTAAAGAAAGAACTACAATCCCCAGAGCGCCGAGGGTGAGCCAGGCCGGCTGAAATAAAGCCCCATCGTTGAACCCGGGAATGGTGAACAGATGATTTCCCAGAACAGCTGTGGCATTATTAACGGCATGGGCAAAGATAGCGGCCGTCAGGGATTCTGTCCTGTAAAATATATATCCCAGAAAGAGCCCGGCAATAAAAGCCGGAATCATCTGCCAGATATTGATGTGCATGGCCGCAAAGAGGAACGATGAGAGGACGATGGACTCCCATAGACCATAGCGGTTCAAAAACCCTCGCAGGATAATTCCCCGGAAGACCGTCTCCTCCAAAATCGGAGGGATAACCGCTATCCCAAAAAAAGAAAGCCAGATATTTGCGCGGTAAATATTGGTGAATATCTCTTCCCATGCGGCGGTTACCGGATAGAAAAACCTGACGCAGTTATCGACTTCCGAAAGCACAAAAGATAACCCCACAAACATAAAGATGATAATCGGATAAAACAACCATGTTCCTGCCTTAGCCCTCCAAAGATCTTTCCAACCGTGCCCCGATCGCCAAAAATAAAAACAAATGATTATTGCCCCCAGGGCAACGGGCAGAAGATAAAGATTTAAAAAAAACATCAGCGGAGAATTCTGGCTCATGCCCATCCGTGCCCCCAAAAAACCGGTAATCAATCCGCCGACCAATTGCAGGATAACCAGAAGAAAACTGATGCCGATAGCCTGAAGAAAAGAAGGGTAGGCCGTCTGTTTTACCATCGATTAAACTCATCCTTCCAAAGTTATTTGCCCCGGGATACATTCCCTGACGGAAATGGAAGAGCCGGACTTTAAGTAAATTAAAGCCCGGCAGTTTTCAGGTTAGAGACCTTTTAAAAATATACCCGTTCTTCCGCAAGATCACCGATTATGGGTAATTTATAGATCTCTCCCTGGGCAGCCTTGAATACAAGAAGAACGAACACCAACACTGCCAGGGAAAAAGAGGCTATAAGTAGCCAATCAAGCAGTCTGAAGAGGATGATAAATCCGGTGTAATTCCATAATTTCAAAAGCACGGTCAACCAGTCTATGCCGGATAGGATTAAAAAAATAACGGTAAAAGTTCCAAAAGTAATCACTGACTGCATGGCATGGAATCTGATAAATTTATTTTTTTTCTCCACAAGAAGAATGATGGCGCCGGAAATCCAGAACAGCAAATAACTGACGACTCCCAAGAAGCGCTCCTTGGAACCGACTTCCTCCGAAAGATCGTTATCTTGCATCAATGGAACGTTCACCTGCCTTTTCGTTGAGCATCACCATCATTATAATTAAATATGTTATGTAAAACAAGGAGTTTTAGCAAATAAAACTCCTTGAAGATGGTATCCGTGCTAATTACTCTATAAACTACAATATTATCAGGGTAAATTCCACGGAAATTTCAATGTCTTCCAGATAGCGGGGAATATCCCGAGGGATGATAAATTTTAACTCGATATCTTCATTGCCCCTTGTTAGAGAGAGTTCCCTGCCGGGACTATCAGGTTTGTCCAGAAGTTCGGATAACGGCCCGGAATAAATTATTTCAGCCTCTGATGTTTGCGGGTTCAGCGTTGAAGCTATAATTTGCAGGTATTTGGCCATTACAATCCCATGTTCCGTTGTGGCCGGCTCCTCTACTTTCCAATTGGCATGCAGATAATAGAAAATATCGGTCTGACCTATGTTACGGATATTGATATTTATGATTTTGTTTTCGCCGGGCTTCATCCGGGAAAAATCTACTTGCTGCTTTTCAGGACAGATCGAGATATCTTTTGTTTCCATGGCCGTAATATCTGTGGCGGAGATTGAAGCCGGACTTCTTCTTGCGATAAAAGTAATATAACCCATTTCCCCCCCCCTTTCATGCGAGTTTCGAGCAAATTTCAATCCGCAAAGATTTAAAAAAAGCCACTCTTCCTTGCCCGCCCTGCCTGCCGTCAAAAAAATCCGCTATGGTCAATATCGCAAATCGGGGATGCTCTCTGCAAGTTCATCAATCTTGGCCTTTGTTTTTTTATGATCCGGATCAAGCTTGTTTCCGCTCAGGTTGACATACCCCAGCAGAGGCAGGCCGCTTATTTCAAAAGCGGATATATCTTCGATCTCATTATTTATCAGATCCACCCATCGCAGCGATTTGTTGTTATTCAAGGGTGAGATATCGGCAATGCGATTGCCGTCCAGTTTAAGGTCTTCAAGATACGATAAACTGCTCAACGGGGTGATATCGGTAATGAGGTTATTGGAAAGATGTAATCTGTATATGGCTGTCAAATTGCCGAGCGGTTCAAGATCGGCAATCTGATTGTTACAGAGCCGCAGATCAACTAAATTCACGGCGTACTCCAGCCCTCTTATATCCATGATGCCTTTGTTATCCGCGATCAGATCAACGAGTTGCTCCATATCGGCGATCGTCAGCAGCTCGCGGGGAAGCTTGCCGAGCTCTTCCCGGATGGCGGCCTCCAGTTTTATATCGGGCATATAAAATTCGGCGGCCGGAAGCTCCTCTTCACGGTCGATGGTCTCCTCATCGGAGCACCCGCAGAGATAACACACGGCGATAACCAATGAACAGAGCAAACAAAGATAAATAATTCTGTTTTTCAAAGTTCATCATCCTTTCCTGGCTTTTATACTATATACTTATCTCCCGCTAAATTATTCTATGTTTTTTTAAAGCAGAGTAATTATTTCATAAAAAAAGCCCTCAATAATTTCCCCGCAATCAGGGAAGTTATTGAGGGCCGGATCTCCTCATCAAAATTCAGTCTCTTATTTTTTTATCATTTCATCAAGACTGACCCCACATTTAACCGTGAAACCATAACGGTAGATTAAACCTCTCTTGAGTTTATACTCGTCATGGAGCATAAGCAATCCGGGTTTATCTCCGCCCACGCCTTTCTGCCTGTAGTCGATATTCAGGGTTATATTTTCACGGCGCGGCAGTTCATGGATATGTTGTGCTCGGAAGAGATCCTCCATGGAGTAAGGCCAGGCACTCACATTTAAAAGGGTGCCGGCGGCATCTTTAAAGAGCAGGCCGTCCGTACCTTTCTCGTTGGTCATGATCATCCACCGTACTTCGGAACGGTTGCCGTTTTCCTGCGGAACCATATAATCATGAGCAACCTCCTCTACCGGCAGTGAATGGATGGCAATGATCCCGCTCCGGTTACGATCGAGCATCGTCTCGTGGGGCCCTTTGCCAAACCAGGTCATCTGTCGGAACTCGCCGGGTATCTCCAGTTGCATCCCCAGACGATTCATATTGATAAGCGGGACAAACTCAGTAAAAACATCTATCTCTCCGTTGCCATGGATAGAGTAAACATTCAACAGCGGTCTGCGGCCAAACAGCACTTTGGATGCCACCGATATTTCTATGGTGGAAGGATCAACCTTGCCGGACCAACACTTGATATTGATCACCTTTCTGGTTTCCCCGGCTCTCTTCCAGGGGCTGGGTCGGTTCAGCAAAGGAACGTGGTTGCCAACACCCGCGTCGTTGAGGGTGGTAACGCGCCAGAAATTAGGCCTCAGCGGTGATATAAGGTATTCCCGTCCCCTGGCTATGAGAGAGGTGATACATCCGCTTTCTTTATCCACGCTTACACTAAAATCATCACCGGAGACAACAATCGATCGTTCTGTTTTCTCCATCTGTAGCGGCTGCATACCTGTTCTGTGGCGCAAGCCCGAAATTTGTTTTTCCAGGGGCAGTTTGAACTGGTCCCAGGCCACAATATGCCCCGCTGCCGCCCAGCGTTCATTGTGGGTAAGAGCAAATTCAATCAGCAGATGATACTCCGCACCCACACGTACCTTCGGCCTGGAAAAGGGGATCTTTACCTCTGCGGTCTCCAGCGGGGGGATCGCGGGTAATTTGAGCGTTCCCTGTTCAATCACGGCACCGTCTTCGGTTACCTTCCAGTTGGCCGCCACAAAATCCAGGGCACGGAAACAGAATTTATTCTTAATCTCGACCAGTCCCTCCTGGAGATCAACTTCATGCACCTCGATCTCCTGATAGACCTTTTTAACCTCATAAAGGGCGGGATGTGGCGAACGATCGGCGGCCACGATGCCATTACCGCAGAAGGCGCCGTTGTTGGGCTTGTCGCCAAAATCTCCACCATAAGCCCAGAAATCACGGCCATCTTCTGTCCTGGTCAGGATGCTCTGGTCGGAGAAATCCCATATCAGCCCCCCCATGCAGCAAGGATATTTCTCGAATAAATCCATGTATTTCTGAAAATTGCCCAGACTGTTTCCCATGCAATGGGCATATTCACACAGCAAAAACGGTTTATCACGGTACTGCCTCTCTCTGACAATGCGGCCCAATGGATTGTTACTCTCCAAAAATCCTGCACAAACACTTTTACCGCGGCCAATCCGATCGACCTGTTGGGGGGTGGCATACATCATGCTGAAGATATCGGAGATGTCAAGGACATGGTCCCCTTCATAATGAATGGGCCTGGTCTGATCAATCCGCAAAGTGGCCTCCTTCATCTTCCGGAAGTTGTTGCCATAGCCGGCCTCATTGCCCAGAGACCAGATAATGACGCAGGGATGGTTTTTATCTCTCTCCACCATCCGGATCATCCGATCTACACAGGCTTCCGTCCAGCGGGGATTGTTGCCGGGAATCCTGAAGCGGAGCCCATGAGTTTCAAGATCAGCCTCATCAATGACATAGATACCGTAACGGTCGCAAAGCTCATAAAAACCGGAGCTATTGGGGTAATGACAGGTGCGGATGGCATTGATATTATTGGCTTTGATCAGCTTTATATCTTCTTCGGTTATCTTCAGGGGAACCGCATGACCATAAAGAGGATGGAATTCATGCCGATTGACCCCCCTGATGAGGATGGGTTTCCCGTTGACCAGAAAACGGCCCTCCCGGATCTCGATCTTGCGGAAACCGAAATGGCAACGGCGGACATCGATTACCTCGCCGGAAGAACCATACAGGATGAGGATAATCTGATAGAGGTTCGGGATCTCTGCCGACCATTTCCGCGGATTTTTAACCGGACTCTCCAGGACAAAGGATGACTCGGCCCCGGCCCTGACATCTATCTCCGTGGCAGCCAGAACCTCCCTTTCCACGAAATAGCCTTCTTCATCCAGGAGGACAACCTCCAGACGACAGCCGGCCGAATCTTTCTCACCATAATTATATATCCGAGATGTTATAGCAATCACGGCGTTTTCATAATGCTCATCGAGATCACTGCGGACATAAAAATCACGTATGGCCAGACGGGGAGCGGCCATCAGGAAGACATCCCTGAAGATACCCGAAAACCGCCACATATCCTGATCCTCGAGATAACTGCCGTCGGACCATTTATAGACCTCGGCCGCAACGGTGTTGGTACCCTCCTTCAAAAATGGCGTTATTCTGAATTCCGCCGGGGTCATGGACCCCTGGCTGTAACCAGCATATTTGCCGTTGATCCACAAATAAAATGCCGATTTTACCCCGGCAAAATGGATAAAAATCTCCCGATCCTTCCATTCATCGGAAACGGTAAAATTGCGCCGATACGAACCCACAGGGTTATCCTGATGGCTGATCTTGGGGATACACAATTTACCGAGGCTGTATGTATGGCCGAAATTACGGTAGTAAGGAATTCCGTAACCTTTGATCTCCATGTTTGACGGTACTTCAATCTCATCCCAAGCAGAGACATCATAATCCGGCTGAAAAAACTGCGGGGGCCTCTCGCCCGGGTTTGGCGACCACCGGAATTTCCAATGGCCGTTTAAACTTTGCACATATGGTGATCCTTCATTTTTCAGCGCTGTTTTAAGATCGGGAAAAGGAAGCGATGTACATCTGGCCGGCTCTTTTTTGTATCCGATTACCTCCGGATCTTCCCACTCATATACATCAAACACTTTTCTTTCCATATTGTTAGCTCCTCCATTGCGGCAATTATTATATATAATCGGACACGGCCTGTCCGTCCTAAATTAATTCGTGAATGCTCCACCAATTACCTGCTAAAACTTTACCAATATGGCTGGGGAGAAGGGTGGAAATGATGACCCTCGGAAGAAGTTGAAAAAATGCCGACCACTTTAGAGAAGCGAGGCCGCTTCGCGGTCTACAATCAGGATAAATTTTCGGTGGAGCTGCAGCAGGGAAGCGGGTACCGTGGTGGTGATTTCCCCGTTAACGGTCTTCCTGATCGCCCCGGCCTTGCTTTTCCCGCCGGCCAGAAGCATGATTGTCCGGGCATGCATGATCGAACCCATGCCCATAGTGATCGCCCGCCGTGGTACGGCATCGGCAGAATCAAAAAAACGGCTGTTGGCTCTAATCGTCTCCGCGGAGAGGTCCACCGGATGCGTCTCTGTCTTTAACTTCCCGGCCGGCTCGTTGAACCCGATATGCCCGTTAACGCCGATACCCAATATTTGCAGATCGATACCCCCGGCCACTTTGATTTTCTGATCGTAATCACGACATATTCTCTCGATATCTTCCCCATTGCCTGCAGGAATATATATCCGTTCGGCAGGAATATTGACGTGATCAAACAGATGATGATGCATATAATAATGATAGCTCTGCGGATGATCCGGGTTAAGGCCGATATATTCATCCAGATTAAAGGTAGTCACGTTCCCAAAATCAATTATGTTTTGACGGTTCATCTTCACCAGTTCGCGGTACATTCCCTCGGTCGTTGAACCGGTCGCCAGCCCCAACACCGTATTTTTTTTGCGGATAAGCTGATCGGCCACGATACGGGCGGCTTTTGCACTCATTTTATGGTAATCGTCCACAATATGAATCTCCATCGGAGCCCCCCTTTAGTTGTTAAGTTCTCTGATTAGAACAGATACGAGCTCGGAGGCCAGGTTATGCAAAATGGCTTCATCCTTCTCCCCTTCAACCATGATGCGCATCACCGGTTCCGTCCCCGAAGGGCGGATCAGGATCCTCCCGCAAGGACCGATCTTGTCATGGGCCTCTTTCAGCGCCTGCTTGAAGACGGGATTCTCCTCCCATCCGTCTTTCCGGTTTACCCGGCAGTTCACCAATACCTGCGGCAGACGGGAAAGCATCGTTCTGTAAGAAGACAGTTTCCGGCCTTCTTCCCTGATGATCCATGTCAACTGCAGCGCAGTCAGGATCCCATCACCGGTGGTAACATAATCGGAAAATATGATATGTCCGGACTGTTCCCCACCCAGGTTGAAGCCGCCCTCGATCATCTTCTCCAGAACATAACGATCACCCACGGCCGTTCTCACTACTTTAAAACCATTTTGCTCCGCCGCGATATCCAACCCTCCGTTGCTCATGATGGTGGCTACCAGCGTGCTGTTTTTTAAACGGCGTTTTTTCTGTAAATACAATGAAAATATGAGCATCAGGATGTCCCCGTCCACGATCTCGCCCTGTTCATCAACAGCGATCAGCCTGTCGGCGTCTCCGTCAAAAGCAAGGCCTACCATGGCACCGGTCTCCTTGACCGTCTTCTGCAGAAGGTAAGGGCTGGTTGAACCGCATCTGACGTTTATATTTGTACCGCTGGGAGTATTGTTAAGGGCCGTTACCTTGGCACCCAGAGCGGAAAACAGTTCCGGAGCCAGTTTATAGGCCGCTCCATGGGCACAGTCCATGGCCACGTGCATCCCGGTCAGATCCGGGCAGATCTCTTTCAAAAAACGCCCGTAGACATTAATGGAGTCGTCATCCATCTCCACTTTCCCGATCGCCCCTCCCTTAGGACGGGGCAGACGGTCTTCATTAAAATAAAGGTTTTCCAGCTCCGCTTCCATATCATCGGACAGCTTGAAGCCCGACGAGGCAAATATCTTTAATCCGTTATCTTCAATGGGGTTATGTGAAGCAGAAATCATTATTCCGGCCGCCGCTCCCCGTTCCCGGGTCAGATATGCCAATGCCGGCGTAGGCAGGACCCCCACACTGAGCACATCCATACCCGAAGAACAGATACCGGCATTCAGGGCGGACTCCAACATATCCCCGGATTTTCGTGTATCCTTGCCCACAATAATAAAAGATGTCGTGTGCTCCCTTTTCATAAGAAAGGCACAGATACGCCCGATACGATAAGCCATCTCCGGAGTCAGTTCCCGGTTAGCCACTCCTCTTACCCCATCGGTGCCAAATAACTTCTTCAAAAATAAACCCCCCAATTCCACATTGCATTAAAATTCAATATATATTATGGGAAAATGCTATAAACGTCACCCGAGCCGGGTACATTTATTTTTGATGTCGAATCTTTATCTCCGCGCCGGCCGGCAGAAAAGAAATGACAGATAGACCTTCGGGCGGATTAATTTTAATTTCAACTTTATGGTCGCCGTTTTTTTTATCCTTCAAATCAATAAATGCCACCAGGTTTTCCGGACCCTTGTCCTGTAAATTTTCAGGCAGCCCTTCCAGAACAACACTTACACTTTCAGGTATTTCCGATACTTCCAAACCTTCTTCAAGATTGATATATACGAGCGGGACCTCCTCCAGTATCTTTCTCTTGGGAAGAACCTGAAACAATGTATCTCCGACCACGAACAGCCAGAGAATTATGGCTAGAAATACCGATAATAAAATAATGGTAAGGTTTTTCTTGTTGAAATATTTTGCCAACATCAGGAAAACCTCCAGGGCCATATATTATTGTTGTCATTTACAT
>JBASYW010000330.1:0-3844 GCA_049277715.1 Dethiobacteria bacterium
GCCTCCTTGATCACAATAGGATTTGTGGTCATAAACAGACCTTTAAATAAAGGCAGCAGACATTCATGAATCCGGACGGCCTTATCCGGATCATGGTGGAATTTGCCGATTATCTCTTTAATACGAGGGCCTACCAGATGGGAGGCCACACTGATAACACCACTGCTTCCCACCCTTAAAAAAGGAATTATAAGCGAATCATCCCCACAGTAAACCGTAAATTCCGTAGGAGCCTTCTCGATAATACAAGAGGCCTGATCGGTATTGCCGCTGGCATCTTTGAGGGCCACGATATTATCTATCTGTGCCAGGCGCAGTACTGTTTCCACATCAAGATTTACACCGGTCCTTCCCGGCACATTGTAAAGGATAATGGGTAAAGCCACCGATTCGGCTACCGCCTTGAAATGATGATACAACCCTTCCTGTGGAGGTTTATTGTAGTACGGGGTTACAAGCATAATACCCCCTACGCCGCATCTCTCTGCTTCACGCGTTAATTGAACTACTTCCTTGGTATTATTGCCTCCTGTTCCGGCAATAATTACTTCCTTACCAAATTTATCCGAAAGGATACGATATAGTTCGATTTTCTCCTCGATAGATAAAGTTGGCGATTCACCGGTAGTTCCGGTAACAACCAGCCCATCTGAATCATTTGCCAGCAGGTATTCGGCCAATTCCACTGCGCGAGAGTAATTGATTTCCATATTTTCCTTGAAAGGCGTAACCATAGCCGTTAGTAACGATCCAAATGGATTTTTCAAAGTAATTGCCCCCATCTACGCTGATAAGTACAAGTAATACATCTTAATAATATATCAAATATATCAAAAATGGGACCAAAAATAAACATCAGAGTTTTTTTGGATCGTGTCAAGACACTGTGGCTTTTAAAAAGACCCCACATAACTGCTGTATCAGATCCTTCGCTGCGCTCAGGGATGACAGGGGAAAGGGCTCGGAATGACAGGAAAAAAGCGCTCGGAATTTTCACATGCTGCCCGCAGCACGATATACGAAAGCATTTCCTGCCACCTTTAAGATAGCGAAGTAGGGCCTTTCATAACAATGACAGAAAATGTGGTTGTCATCCAGAGGGAGCGACCACCCCCCTCTGTCATCCTGAGGGAGCGGCCAGCGGAAGCGACCGAAGGATCTTAATCACTCTCCTCCCGCTTTTATCATCGTGATGATAAAAATATTACTTTCATAGCAATGACACAAGAAAAGTGCTCGGAATAATACAAAAGGGCAATCGGAATTCCCCAATAACACAGTCCGGATGACAACACGGCAGGGCTATTATCTTTACCATAATTATAGTTGTGAAGTGAAGAGCAGTGGTTGAATCTGTTTTCCTTGAAGAGCAAAAATAACAGTGGGGATGAGTAGATCCATTCTGGCAATGAGTGAATTCGGTTTTTTGTACGGTTCATCCTGCATGAAGGGCACAAGATAAATATTCTTGTAATTCAACAGATAACCTAGACTGATGGCATTTATCCCCAGTCCGTCATTGGTGGATATGGCAATTACAACCGGCTTGCGATTGCGAAATTGAGCCTTTGCGGCCATCAGTACTGATGTATCTGTGATACCTCTCGATAGCTTCGCCAAAGTATTACCGGTACAGGGGGCGATAACCAGAATGTCCAGAATATTATTGGGCCCCAGTGGTTCAACGTCAAATATAGTTTTAAGGATTGGCCGGCCGGAAATTGCCGTAATTCTTTCTTGCCAATCTTCCGATAATCCAAACCGGGTATGCCCCTCATCAAATGCCGGGCTGATAATGGGATATATAGATGCACCCTGAGCCGCCATCTCTTGCATTACGGGCAGTACCTGTTCGACCGTGCAGTGTGAACCGGTCAATCCGAACCCGACATGAATGTCTTTTAAACTCATGGCCAAACCTCCTTTTATGAATTGATGAATTCGTAATGCGTATGGATGAGGCGAGGATAAACCCGGGCAAGGATCTCCCCTGCTTTTTTAGGCGCCACCTTCCCCGGCAACCCGGGTAAAACAAAAACCTCCAAATTTAAACTTCGGGCTGCTTCCAGATCTACTCCTCCGGGGTAAGAAGCGATATCAAAGATCTGCGTCTCTCCGTTTATCAATTGAAGCGCGCTACGCGGCAAAACCAGTGCCGGAACCGTATTAAAGATTAAATCTGCATGGGGCAGGGCGCTATCCAGATCGTCAAACAGAATCCCCTCGATATTAAGACTAACGGCCATTGCTCTGGATTCAGCCCTTCTTACCACTGCTGTTACTCTTGCCCCCAACCCTTTCAACATCAAGCAGAGAGTAATGCCGCATCTTCCCAACCCCAAAACCAGTACGCGGCTGGAATGTATAGTTGATGGAGAGACCTCCATTGCTTTCATGATGGCCCCTTCTGCCGTAGGAATTGAATTTAACTGCATGAATTCTTCATCTGATAAGGTGATTGCAAAACGTACCGTTGGTAGAACTTGGCGGCGCAATTTTTCATTTACGGAACCGGTAAGAACTAGCAGGTTTTTCCCTTCATAATCCAGGAGTAGAGGCTCAATATGATATGATGTGGATTTCTCGGGGTAGCTTTCAGGCAGAAATCCTTTACGGGAGTTGATGGTGTGATTAAATCTTGAAGAAACCCGGCCACGCTCATCAATACCCCAGATCGGCAATATCAGTACATCGATACCCGAGAGATTTTCAAGTGCTACCTGGTCGACAGCGGGAATATCATGGATCTTGCCGAAACCGGCCATCTTTATATTTAAGCCTTTCTCTCTTAATATCTTGTATAATTCCAATTCCCGGGAGTCTCCCCCGCATATTATTATATTTAATTTATTTAATTTGGAGATCACATCCTTTAGCCTCTTTTCCAAACATTTTTTATTACAGTATATGTTTATCAAAAAGGCAAGGTGAAAAATTAATAGCCCCGGAGATGCCTCCGGGGCTATAGAAAAAAGATTTATTTATGATCAATTATCCGTGTACCTCAACATCTTCGGCACCATTTGCGCGCAAGATGGATATGGCATCGTCAACATGAGCATCGCTTGCTTCCAGAGTAATTAAAATATTTCCCTGGCGCACTCTCTCTGCATAATATTCTCCTCGATCCTCAGGCACCCCATAATCAATCAATCCTCCCGCCAGCCCGCCGCCGACCAGACCGGCAAGGGTGGTGGCGAAAGGGCCGGCAGCCACTATCGGACCGATGCCCGGGATAAGCAATGCTCCCGCTCCGGCCAGTAATCCGGCAATTCCACCCAGAACTCCGCCCGTGACTGTGCCTTCCATCAAATTCTGATCTTCCATACTTGGCTCTCCATGCTCATCTCTCACAACCAGTGAGATGTCTTTCTCGTAACCTTCATCCTTTAATTCCATGACCGTATCTTCGGCCATATCCCGATCGCTAAATAATCCGAGTACTACTTTAGACATTACTTGCTAGCCCCCTTGTTAAATAATACCGTAACGATTATTAGTATCTTCCCAAAGGGGGAATTTTATTCACTACAAAGTATATTGACTTCTTTCCTAATCCATGGTTGTTTTTTGCGGATTAATATCGAGGATAATTACATCTTTACCGACTTTAATTATTGCCGACCAGGGTATGATAATCTCCTCACCCTGACTGAAGCCCATAAAGCGGCCTTTTTCCAGGACCAATGAATTTATTGCTCCGCTTGATTCATCGATCATTAAATCCGCACGCCCCACAGGTCCCCAGAAACTCCCCTCGTTAAAATCAACCAGTTCTTTATGGGCAATTTCACTTAACCTCATCTTTTCTCCCCTCTTTAGATTGGAATGGATGCTTGAAGAC